>CAMOIK010000005.1 GCA_946615875.1 uncultured Verrucomicrobiota bacterium
AAGACGATGTCGAGGATGTAGTCGCCGACCTTCTCGTCGCAATAGACCTCCTTCAGGGAGTCGCGCAGCGCCTGGACGTCGTCAGCGGTGCACACCGTCTGCGCCTGCGGCGTCTCCGAGTTCTCGGCGAAGCGCTGCATGATGCGGCGCTCGTCCGCCTTGGACGGGGTCTCGACGAGGCACTTGAACATGAAGCGATCGACCTGCGCCTCCGGGAGCGGGTAGGTGCCTTCCTGCTCGAGCGGGTTCTGCGTAGCGAGGACGAGGAAGGGACGCGGCAGGGCGTATGTTTCCTCGCCGATCGTCACTTGGCGCTCCTGCATGGATTCGAGGAGCGCGGACTGCACCTTGGCAGGGGCGCGGTTGATTTCGTCCGCGAGCAGGAGGTTTGTGAAGACGGGGCCCTTCTTCGGCGAGAACTCGCCTGTCTTGGGGGAATAGACGAGCGTGCCGACCACATCGGCCGGCAGCAGATCCGGAGTGAACGAAATGCGCTTGAAGTCCAGCCCCAGCACCTTTGCGAGCGTGTTGCAGCTCAGCGTCTTCGCCAGTCCCGGCACGCCTTCCAGGAGGATGTGGCCGTCGGTGACGAGCGCGAGGACCAGCCTGTCGACGAGCTTTTCCTGTCCGACTATGACCTTGCCGACTTCTTCGCGAATCCTGTTCACGAGTTCCTTGCGCGCGTTTATGCGCGCCGTTGCTTCTTTCATGTCCATTTGCTTGTTCCTTTCTCCTTGAGTTCCGAAATCATTTTCGCCGCCGCCGCCCAGTTCTTGGTGCGAAGCGGCGGGATGCAGCACGTCAGGCGGCAGCTCCATTCAAGCTCCTCGCGGTCCGCGGGAACGGCGTTGAGAGCGCCGCGCAGACGCTCCACGTGGCGCAGCCAGAGTTCGCAGGCGAAATCGCGCATTATGGCGCGTCCGTCCATTCCGCTCGACATGGAGGCCGGGGCGAGCAGCATCGCCTCCTCGAACCACCTGCGCCCGTTCGCGTCGAGCGACTCCGCGAAATCCGCCGGCATCTCCTCTCCCTTGGCGGCGCAATCGCGCCACTGCGCCACGAACTTCTTCGTGAAGGGGTGCGAGAGCACTTCGTCGGGCACGAACTCGCCGAGCATCCCGCACAGTCCGCCATCCCCTTCGTTCGCCATGAGAAACGCCATGAAAGCGCTCTCGCACTTCGGCGGAGGCATCGCGCTTTTCGCATCGTCGCCCGGCACGGATTGCGGCTGAAGCGGTCCGTCTCCCTGCGGTTCGGCGGCATCTTGCGTCTCGGCGGCGTCCGTCGGCTCGCCCGCGGACGCGCGCGACAGCGCCGACGACAGGCGTATCTTGCCAAGCTCTTCGTTCACCGCCACCGTCGGGAGGCCAAGTTCCTTCGCCGCCTCGCCGGCCATTCCGGCCTTCAGCACCGCGTTGGGGCATTGCGCTATTGTCGTCAACACGGCCCTGGCGATACGCGACACGGCGTCCACCGAATCCGGATTGCGCTCCTTCGCGCGCTCCACGCCGACCTGGAAACGGACGATCGACTCCGCGTCGTCGCACATCCGCCTGAACGCCTCGGCTCCCTTGGTGCGCAGGAAGGAATCAGGATCGTCGCCGTCCGGCAGCCGCACCACCCGGACCGCCATCCCGGCGGCGAGCAGCAGAGCAGCGGAGCGGATGGCCGCCTTGTGGCCGGCGGCGTCGTCGTCATAGACGAGCAGCGCGGCGTCGGCCACGCGCGAGAGCATCTTCACGTGCTCCTCGGTGAACGCCGTCCCCTGGCCGGCCACCGCAACCGGGAAACCGCAGACGTGCAGTCTGATGCAGTCTATCTGCCCTTCGCAGATTATCGCCTCGCGGTGCGCCGACTTGGCTATGCTGCCTGCGGCGCGGTCCAGCCCGAAGAGGACGTTCGATTTCTTGAATATATCCGTCTCCGGCGAATTGACGTATTTGCCCGAATGCTTGTCCTCGACGAGCTGGCGGCCCGAGAACGCGACCACCCTTCCCATCCTGTCGCGCACGGTGAACATCAGCCGCCTGGAGAAACGGTGGAAGTAGTCGCCGCCAGGGCGGCCCGGATCCTTGAGGATTCCGGCCGCCACCAGTTCGGCGGCGGTGTAGCCGTTCTTCTCCGCCCACTTCAGCATATTGGCGGCGCCGGGCGGCGCGTAGCCGATCAGAAAGTCGTCTTGCGTCTTCTCGTCGAGTTCGCGCTTTGCGAGGTAGTCGCGGGCGATCTGCGCCTCGCGCATCTTCCGCAGACAGCGATGGTAGAACTGCGCCGCGTCGGCCATCACCGCGTAGAGCCGCTTGCGTCGCCCTGCTCCGGGGTCGGGCGCATCCTCCTTTATCTCCACGCCGCACCGCGACGCGAGCTTTTTCACGGCGTCAATGAACGGCAGACCCTCCTGCTTCATCACGAACTTTATCGCGTCGCCAGACTCCCCGCAGCCGAAGCAGTGGTAGAAACCGCGCGCGACGTCTATGCTGAAGCTCGGCGTCTTTTCGTTGTGGAACGGACAGCACGCCACGAGGCGCGACCCGGCGTGGCGGACCTGCACGCCATAGGAAGCCACCAGGTCGCCCAGATCGGTGCGAGCCTTCACCTCCTCTATCGTCGCCTCGGGTATCGTCGCCATCACGCTTCACAGCCCTGCGCCGCTACACCGCCATCGCCGCCATGCTGGACGATTTCTGCTTCATCAACCGCGCTTCTTGAGAGGGACGTAAGGACGGGGGCGGAAGATGGGCTTGTATGCCGGGCGAATGATTGGGCCGGCGTTGATCAGCTCCTCCATGCGGTGTGCGCACCAGGAGACGCAGCGGGCTATGGCGAAGATCGGAGTGTAAAGGTCTCGCGGGATGTCCAGCATCTCGTAAACGAAGCCGGAGTAGAGGTCGACGTTGGCGCAGACGTCTTCCGCGCGCGGATGGCGGCTCTTTATTATGGCCGGCCCCTTCTCTTCGATGAGTTCAAAGAGCCGCATCTCGTCGAGCCTGCCTTTTTCGCGGGCGAGCACCCTGGCCTTGTGCTTGAGCATCTGCGCGCGCGGATCGCTGATGGTATAGACGGCATGGCCGAGGCCGTAGATCAGGCCCGAGCCGTCGCCCGCCTTCTTGTCGGCGATCTTCTCCAGGTAGCGCGCGACCGCCTTTTCATCGCGCCAATCCTTGACATTTCTCTTTATCTCGTCCATCTGCTTCATAACGCGGAGGTTTGCGCCGCCGTGGCGGTATCCCTTGAGGGAGAGGACGGAGGCGGCCAGCGACGAGAAGAGGTCCGTGTGGGCGCTCGTGACGACATGGGTGACGAACGAAGAGTTGTTGCCGCCGCCGTGCTCGGCGTGGAGGATGAGTGCGAGGTCCAGGGTCTCCGCCTCCAGGCGGGAGCACTTGCCGTCCACGCGGATGAGGGAAAGGAAGTTTTCCGCTGTCGATTTCCTGGGGTCTGGGTTGCGGATGAGCAGCGGCGCATCCATGTGGTAGTGTGCCTTTGCCTGGTAGGCGTATGCGGCGATGGTGGGCATCGCGCCCATCAGGTTGATGGACATCCTGAGGCAGTTTTCGATCGACATGTCCTCCGGGGAGTTCGACTCGTCGTAGGCGTAGGCGAAGAGGAGGGAGCGGGCGATGCCGTTCATGATGTCCAGCGGCGGGTGGCGGAGGATCGCGTTTTCCTTGAAGCCGTCCGACAAGCGGCGGTAAGAGCCGAGTTTCTGCTTGAAATCGACAAGTTCGCGGGCCGTTGGCAGTTCGCCGAAGAGCAGGAGATACGAGACCTCCTCGTAGCCGAAGCGATGCTCGCGTCTATCCGCCGAAACGATGTCCTTCACGTTGATTCCGCGGTAGTAGAGCTCGCCCGGGATGGCCATGCGCTCGCCTTCGCTCGTCAGGTAGCCATGGACGTTGCCAATGGTGGTAAGCCCGACCAGCACGCCAGTGCCGTCGTCATACCTCAGGCCGCGCTTCACGCCATATTTCCTGTAGAGCGCGGGGTCTATCCTGTCCGCCTCGCGCACCTTGTCGGCATACCTTTTCAGCCAATCTTTCTCTATCATCGTTCTTCTACCTTCCTACGAAGTCAAGCGCACATTATAGCATATTTTACCTTTCGGGTCTAGTGCCACTTTGACCTTGTTGCGTCCGTGCGCCCATCCTGCCACGGCGCACCGTCGCCCCATGCCGGGCGCGACCGCCTCGCTTGCAACCATGCCCCAATCCCATATCTGCCATTTCATCCCCCTTTTTCGCCTTTTCGCACTCTCCTATTCGCGTCGCAAACCGACACGCTTCGGTCGATCAACCGACAACTGTCGGTTTGTCATCTGACAACTGTCGGTTCGCCAACTGACAACTGTCGGTTGGTCATCTGACAACTGTCGGTTTGTCATCCGACAAGTGTCGGTTTGCGACGAGACAATGGGGCGGCAAAACCGGTCTCGAAAGGCGGCTAACGAGAGTCGTGCCGGGAGAGCCGCCGCAACCCCGCGACTTCGCCCTGCACACCGTGAAGGCTCAACAGTCGCGTCGTTCCGAGTGCGATGCGGGCGCCCGAGATGCCGCGCCCTGCCATGAAAAGAGTTACGGTGTCGCGCACACGCGCGCGTCCTTAAATTAGGGGGGAGACGCCACGCCGCAGAGAGCGCTGGCCCCTCCGCCGAGCGGACGAGGCACGGAGCGCGGGCTAACGCGGAACCGCCGCCTTGCGCCAGTCCGCCCAAATCGGTGGCGGAGGCTGGCAGCCTTTTCGCACACGGCGCGGAAAATATGGTATAATATACCTTGATGAAGCGATATGGGATACTGTCGGCGCTGGCATTCGCAGTGCTGGCCGCCGCTGCGGTCTGGTTTGGCGGGCTGAACCAGGACGAGGGGTGGTATTTGTATGCGGCGCGTCTCGTCGAAGAAGGGAAGTTGCCGTATCGCGATTTCGCATACACCCAAGGGCCTCTCCTGCCGATGGTCTATTCGGTCTTCTGCGGCGCGTGGGAACGCTTCGGTCTTCTGGGCGGGCGGCTTGTCACGCTGTCGATCGGTCTGGCGGGATTGCTTTTCGCGGTCGGGCTGGCGCGTCTGCTGGCGGCGGAGGGCCGGCGCGGCGCGGCCGGGGCGATGGCGTTCATGCTGCTCGGCTGCAACCTCTACCACATCTACTACCTGACCATCCCCAAGACATACGCGCTGGCCAGCCTCATGCTGCTGGTCGGCTTCTACCTGCTGGCGTTCGGGCTTGTCAGGTGCGGAGCGGGCTTGAAGCGCGGGACGGTGCTGTTCGGCGCAGGGCTGTGCCTGGCGTTCGCGGCGGGGGCGCGCATCTCCACCGGCGCGTGCCTGGCGGTGGCGGGCTTCGCGCTGCTGGCGCAGTCCGCCCAGTACGGATGGTCGTTCGTTGCGCTTGGACTTGGCGGCGCGCTGGGGCTGGCGATGGTCTATGGTCCGTTTGTCGCCCTTCCCGGCTTCCGCGACGCAATCCTCTACCACACGGCCAGAGGCGGCTTCGACCCGGTCTTCACGGTCGGCAGCCTCAGCCGTCTGGTGCGGTGGTATCTGCCGGTGTTCGTGCTGTTCGGGCTGGCCGTCTTCAGGTTCCGCGACCGCGAAGTCTCCACTCCGCCGCAGTCCTCGGCGCTGACCATCATGCTGTTCTCGTTCCTTTCGGTGTTCGCGGTGCAGATGCTCGCGCCGTTCCCCTACGAAGACTACCAGGTGCCGGTGATGGCGCTGCTGGCCGTCTTCGCCTCCGCCAGAGTGGCGTCGGCGGCGACCGACGGCGCGGCGGGCGCGGTCCTGCTCACGCTCGGCATGACGTGGGCGTGTTCTTTCGGTTCGCCGCTGCTGGAGAAGTGGACGACCAACGCGCAAGACCGCTTCTGGCCCTGCAAGAAGGAAAAGAGCGAACTCCACCAGCTCCGCGACACGGCAAAGACCATCAAAGAACTGGACCCCGACGGCAAGACGCTGCTGACGCAAGACCTGTATCTGGCGATCGAGACCAACCGCAAGGTGCCGGAGGGCCTGGAGATGGGTCCGTTTTCGATACTGCCGGACGACGCCTGGATGGATCTGCTCAGGTCCGCGCCGTGCGAGATCGCCGCGCTCAGCGGCTACACGTTCGCCATCATGCCGCCGCGCTGCGACGAGCGCCCGTTCGACCGGCAGATGGCCTTCTGGGGCGCGCTCAAGGAAAACTACCGCCTGGTCCGCAGGGTGGAGGCGTTCGGGCAGAACGCCACCACCCTCCTCATCCTCCGCAGGAAGGACGGCGCGGAAGGAGGCGGCAGGTGACCGCAGAAGAAATCCGCAGACGCATCCTCGAAGCGGTGTCCGCCAACGGCGGGCACCTCGCCTCTTCGCTCGGCGCCGTGGAGCTCGCCATCGCGCTGCGCGAAGAGTTCGACCCGGAGCGCGACAGGATCGTGTGGGACGTCGGGCACCAGGCGTACGCCTGGAAGATGCTCACGGGCCGCGCCGACGCCATGTCCACCCTGCGGCGGCTCGGCGGCATCTCCGGCTTTCCCAACCCTGCTGAGTCGCCGTGCGACGCCGCGGTCGCCGGCCATGCGGGAGTGGCGCTTTCGGTGGCGGAGGGGTATGCGGCGGCGCGGCGCATCTCCGGCGCCGACTACCACGTGGTCGCCGTCACCGGCGACTCGTCGCTCGTCAATGGCACCTGCTTCGAGGCGATGAACAACTGCGCCGCCGCAGGCAAGGTCATACTGCTGCTGAACGACAACGACATGAGCATCTCGAAACCCGCAGGGAGCTTCGCGCTATTCCTCGGGCGACTGATCGCCGGCGCGCGCTACAACCGGGCGAAGAACGCCGCCAGGCGCGTCGGCAAGGCTCTGCGGCTCGACTTCCTCTACAACTCAACTCACTGGCTCAAGGGCAGGATAAAGTCCCTCTTCCTCCAGGACACCTTCTTCGAGAAGTTCGGCTTCAGATACCTCGGCCCCGTGGACGGGCACGACGTCGCCGCCATACGCGCCGCGCTCGCCGTGGCGAAGGACGAGCGGCGTAGCGTGATCATCCATGCCGTCACAAGGAAAGGCAAAGGCTTCGAACCCGCCGAAAAAGACCCCACCGCTTGGCACGGCGTGGGACCGTTCAAGCTGGAAGCCGCGGGCGGGGGGCCGGGAGCCGGGGAGCGCGGGAACGGCGCGGCGAAGGAAGCCGCCAAGCCGCAATCCTGGGGCGACGCGATGGGCGCGGCGCTGTGCGACGCGGCGCGCGCCGACGGCCGCATCGTGGCGCTCACGGCCGGCATGAAGGACGGCACGGGGCTGGCTGGGTTCGCGGCGGAATTCCCTTCGCGCTTCTTCGACGTCGGCATCTCAGAGGGCCACATGGCCGCATTCGCCGCAGGCTTGGCCGCAGGGGGGATGCGCCCGGTCGCGGCGGTGTATTCGACTTTTCTGCAACGCGCCATCGACCAGGTGATGCACGACGTCTGCATAGCCAATCTCCCGGTCGTCTTCTGCGTCGATCGCGCAGGAGCCGTCGGCGCCGACGGCGTCACGCACCAGGGCCTCTACGACATCGCGATGCTGCGCTGCCTGCCCAACCTGACCATCTGCCAGCCAAAGGACGCGGACGACCTGCGCGCACTGCTGGCCGAGGCGCTGGAGCGGCGCGGCCCGACCGTCATACGCTATCCGCGCGGCACGCCGGTCCACTCGCCGCGCACCGCGCCGGGCGACGCGCAAGGCAGAGACCGCACGGCGCCCGCCACCGCCGTATGGGCCACGGGCGACTGGCTCGCCAAGGCACAGACCGTCGCGGACGCCATAGGCGGCGTGGCCGTCCACGCGCGATACATCAAGCCGTTCGACGCCGCCCTGCTCAAACGCCAGCGCGACGCGGGAATGCGGATAGTCAGCATCGAAAACGGCTGCGCGGCCGGAGGACTTGGCGAAGCCATCGGCGCGGACGTCAGGTTCGGCTGGCCGGACGAGTTCATCCCGCACGGCTCGCCGGCGGAACTGGAACGCAAATACGGGCTGGACGCGGCATCCATAATCGAACGCCTCGCGCGGCGCACCTGAAGGCATACGCGCGGGACACCCTTTCAACGCAACTATACTCGACATGGCAACAATGCACGGCAAGGCGGGCGAATGGGCCCGCGTCAAAGGAATGGTGGTGGGCCTCTGGCCGCTCGGCGCCGGCGTGTTCCTCGGCGGTTTCGCCCTGGCCACGTGGGTGGTGGCGGGGCACGCGTGGGGTTCGCTGCTCCTCGCGCTCTCCCTCGCCGTCGTCGGCCTCGGACTCTACTGGGGAATGCGCAGGACGGAGAACTTCTACACAGGCGCGCGAGGCGAGGAGAGAGTGTCGTCCATCCTCCGCAGCCTGCCGGAACGATACCACGTCTTCAA
This sequence comes from uncultured Verrucomicrobiota bacterium, assembly GCA_946615875.1. Classification (GTDB taxonomy): domain Bacteria; phylum Verrucomicrobiota; class Kiritimatiellia; order RFP12; family UBA1067; genus UBA1067. Next base: position 8,366 of record CAMOIK010000005.1, read on the forward strand.
CGACTTCGTGGCGCGCGGCGTCCATGTCGATCACGTGGTCGTTGGGCCGCCGGGAGTCTTCGCCATCGAGACGAAGTGCTGGAACGGCGTGGTCACCGTCGAACGCGGCGAGGTGCTGATCGACGGCATGACGCCGAGCCGCCCGCCCCTGCGGCAGGTCGCGAGGGAGGCGGCGCTGGTCAAGGAGGAGCTCGCGCGCCTGGGATGGAACGGCGACGTCACGCCGGTGCTCACCTTCGCCAGCGACACGTTCGCCGCGCGCATCGCCGAGGTGCAGGGCGCGGTCGTGCTCAACTCTTCCGACCTCTCGGCAGGCTTCTCGACGGAAAGAACCGTCATCCCGGCGGCCGAACTGGAAAGACTCGTATCGATAATGGAGAACAATTCATGATGAATGCAGTGAGCAGGACAGGCTGCATCGCCTGCACCGCAATCCTGGCCGCCGGCGCGCTGTGCCTGGCGCCAAAGGCGCTTTGCACCGAAGAAGGCGCCGCCCCCGGCAAGAAGGCCGCGCCTAAGAGCTACTACGGCAGGATCGCGCAGCGCATGGGCAACATGCTCCCGAAATACCACGTCCTCCAACAGCCGCTGAACGACGAAATCTCGCGGCGCGCCTGGACCAACATCGTCACGTACTACGACTTCGACCACTCGGTCTTCCTGAAGAGCGATCTCGCCGCCCTGGCCGCGCACGACACCACAATCGACGACGAACTGGCCGCAGGAGACGTGAGCTTCGGCTACGACATATACAACCTCTACTGCCAAAGGCTGCGCGAACGAATAGAGTTCGCCACCAACCTCCTCGCCGCCGCGGAGTGGGACTTCTCGACCAACGAAACATACCGCGTCAAAAGAAAGGACGCCCCTTGGCCGGAAACGCGCGAAGAGGCCGAAGACCACTGGCGCCGACGCATGAAGAACGAAGTGCTCGTGCAGATCCTCGCCCACGAATTCGACGCCGAAGAGAAGGACGGCAAAGAAACGGCGGCGGACGGACAGGACACGAACTCCATCGAACCCTCCGCGGAGGACGAGGCCGCCGGCGACATCTACGGGATGGGCGACCCGAAGCTCACGCCGGAGGAAAACCTCATGAAGAAGTATCGGCAGTATTACACCGTGCTGACCGACCCCGACGAAGAGACGATACTCCAGAACTACCTCTCCGCCGTCGCCCGCGCCTACGACCCGCACTCCGACTACATGTCCCCGGCCTCCAAGGAGGACTTCGACATGGATATGAACCTCACTCTATGCGGCGTCGGCGCGGTGCTTTCCATGGACGACGGCGCGCTCAAGATATCAGAAATCATGCCAGGCGGCCCCATGGACATCGACGGCAGGATAAAGGAGGGCGACAAGATAATCGGCGTGCGCCAGGGCGACGGGGAGATGGAGGACATCATGTGGCAGCCCATGAAGAAGTCCATCCGCAAGATACGCGGCGCCAAGGGAACGCGCGTCACCCTCGAAATAATCCCGCGCAGCGACCCGACGGGCGCGTCGCGCAAGCTGATCGAGCTCGTCCGCGACGAAATAAAGCTCGAGGACCAGGCGGCCACGGGGCGCGTCGAAACCGTCACGGTCAAGGACGTCCCGCGCAAGCTGGGCTACGTCTATCTGCCAGGCTTCTACGGCACGATGGACAAGCGGCCCGGCGAGGAGGGCTTCCGCTCCTGCGCCGACGACGTGGCGAAATACCTGGCGGACTTCAACGCGCAGGATGTCGATGGCCTCGTCCTCGACCTGCGCGGCGACGGCGGCGGCTCACTGCGCGAAGCGGTGATGCTTTCCGCGCTCTTCGTCCCGTCCGGCCCGGTCGTGCAGATACGCGACACCCGCATCGTCCAGCCCCTCATGATCCCCAGGGGCAATCCGGTCGCCTTCAAGAAACCCATGGTCGTGCTCACCGACCGCGCCAGCGCGTCCGCATCCGAGATCGTCGCCGGCCACCTCCGCGACACTGGACGCGCCATAGTGCTCGGCGACGGCCGCACACACGGCAAGGGCACCGTGCAGACGGTGTTCGGCTTGGGCCCGGAAAAGTACGGCTCCATGAAGATCACGACCGCCCGCTTCTACCGCGTGGACGGACGCTCCACGCAGGTAAGGGGCATCGAGGCGGACATCCACCTCCCCTCGCTCCTCGACTCGCTGGACATCGGCGAAGACAAGCTGACCTACGCCCTGCCCTTCACCAGCATCCGCAGCGCGGAATACCCGCGCTGCTGGAACATGGACGCCTTCATCCCGGCGCTCTCCACCAACTCCGCCGCCCGCCTGGCCGCGAACGAGCGCTACGCCAAGCACCTGGCCAACGTCCAGGGCATGAAGGCCATCTCCGAGCGCGAGGAAGTGCCGCTGGAGCGCGAGGCGCGCAAGGCGATGATGCGCGAAGACCGCGAAATCCGCGAGCCGGAAGACGATGACAACGACTCCGGCGGAGACGACGACAAGAAAAAGCCGCGCCGCCGCCGCAATATGCCGAAATCCGACGACGTCGTGCTGGACGAGGCCTTCTGCATCCTCGCCGACCTCGTCGAACGCACGGGCGGTGCCCTGCTGCCGCCAGCGCGCATCGACTGGCTCAACGCCATCCTCGGCATATGACGCCACTGCAACCACCAAACGCGACCTACACCATGAAGCAGATCCCTTTCGTGAAAATGCACGGGGCTGGCAACGACTTCGTGCTCGTCGATGACCTGGCAGGCGACTTCCCCATCGAGGACCACCGCCGCATCGCCGCCATGGCCACCCGCCCGGACGGCATAGGCTGCGAAGGCGTCATCCTCGTGCAGCGCTCCGACAAGGCGGACTTCCGGATGCGCTTCTTCAACCCGGACGGCACCGAGGCCGAAATGTGCGGAAACGGCGCAAGGTGCGTCGCCGCGTTCGCGCGCGAAATCGGCGCGGCCAAGTCCGACTCCATGACGTTCGAAACGGCGGCGGGCGCTGTCGGCGCGGAGATCCTCGAGCCAGGACTCGTGAAAATCTCCGTGCCGCCGCCGCGCGACAAAGGCGAGGACTTCGTGATCGCCGGCGTCCCGCACAAGATCGTCCCGGTGGAGAATGTCGCGAAAGTGGACGTCGTGGGCTCGGGGCGCTTCATACGCAATTCAGAGGAGTTCGCGCCAGACGGCACGAACGTGGATTTCGTCACCTACAGGCAGCCGAACCGCGCCATGGTGCGCACCTACGAGCGCGGCGTGGAGGCGGAGACGGGCGCCTGCGGCACGGGCGCCATCGCCTCCGCTGTGATAGGCGTGGCGGACTACGGCCTGGAATTCCCGGTACGCGTCACCACGTTCATGGGCTACGACCTGATGATAGACGGCTCCTACGACGGCGAGAATTTCTCAGGCCTCACTCTGACGGGGCCTGTCAAGCGCCTTTTCTCCGGCGTCATAGACTGGGACTCCCTCGACCTGGTGAACGAATGAACGCCATCGGCAGACGCTTTGCTTCAAACCGCAATACACGAAACACACACACGGACAAACCACAGCCATGAGACCAGGACCTATACAGATACTCATCTGCGTGATAGTCATCGCGCTCCTCTTCGGCGCAAAGAAGATCCCCGAAATCGCCCGCTCAATAGGCAAGGCCAAGGGCGAATTCAAGAAGGGTCTCGCCGAAGGCGAAAAGGACGATGTCGCCACTGATAAGTGAGCGACTGAAGGAAGTGCCCGACAAGCCCGGGTGCTACCTGATGCGCGACCGGCAAGGCGTAATCATCTACGTCGGCAAGGCCAAGAACCTTCGCCGCAGGGTGTCGTCGTACTTCCGCGCCGGCGCCCGCCACCCTCCCAAGGTGCGCTCCATGGTCGCCACCGTCCACGACTTCGAGTTCATGACGGTGAAGAACGAGGCCGAAGCGCTGCTGACCGAGGCCTCGCTGATCAAGAAGCACAAGCCGCGCTTCAACATACTGATGCGCGACGACAAGCGCTATCTCGCCCTCAAGGCCGATCCTCTGGCCACATGGCCGCGCTTCACCTGCGTGCGCATCGTCCGCGACGACGGCGCGCGCTATTTCGGCCCGTTCCCCTCCAGCCCGATCGTGCGCACGGCCAAGGACTTCGTCGAGAAACGCTACGGCATCCGCGAATGCGACGCTCTCTGCCCCGACGCCGAGACGCACCGCCACTGCCTGGCCGACGTGATACGCACCTGCTCCGCGCCGTGCATCGGCAAAGTGACCGAGGAGGATTACCGCAAACGCTTTGACGAAGCCTGCGAGTTCCTGGAGGGCAGACGCCCCGCCGTCCTCGCCGAACTCGACGGGAACATGCGCGCGGCCGCCGCCGACGGCCACTACGAGAAAGCCGCGCACCTGCGCGACACGATATTCGCACTCAGGGAGATGACAAAGGCGCACTTCGTCCGCCACACCCCGCAGATGCGGCGCGAAGACGCGCTGCGCGGCATCGCCGAGCTGGCCGACGCCATCGGCCTGAAAGAGCCGCCGCGCACGATCGAATGCGTCGACATCTCCAACCTCTTCGGCACCCACAACGTTGCGTCGCTGGTCGTCGCCCGCGACGGACTGCCAGACGGCAGGTTCTACAGGCACTTCCGCATTTCGTCGTTCGAGGGGGCCGACGACCCGCGCGCCATGGCGGAGGTGGTGCGGCGGCGCTACGGCCCGGGCTCCACGCTGCTTGATTCTTCGCCGCGCGCGGACCTCTTCATCTGCGACGGCGGCATAACGCAGCTGCGCGCCGCACGCGCCGTCTTCGCCGAAATAGGAGCCGGCGACATTCCTACCGTCGGACTGGCGAAGCGCCAGGAAGAGATCGTGCTGGACGACGGGCGCGACAGCATACTCCTCCCCCGCGACTCGCAGGGGCTTTTCGTCATCACCCGCCTGCGCGACGAAGCGCACCGCTTCGCCATCACCTACCACCGCTCTCTGCGCGAGCGAACCATACGAGAGTCGGTGCTGGACGAAATCCCAGGCATCGGCGAAGCAAAGAAGGTGAGGCTTCTCAAGGAGTTCCATTCCGTGCGCGGCATCGCGAAGGCGGACGTCGAGCGGATCCGCGCCGTGGCCGGCGTGAGCATGGAAATCGCCGAAGAGATCCTGCGCAAAGTCACCCCGGCTCTTTAGCGGCGGCCGCCTTCCTCCTCGCGAGGCTGCGCGCGACATCCGGCACGGCGGAAAGCAGGCGCCGAGTATAGTCGCTGCGCGGGTGCTCGAAGACGTCTGCCGCAGCGCCGAAATCGACAAACACCCCCTTCTCCATGACCGCGACGCGGTCGCACACGTTCTTCACGACGGCCAGGTCGTGCGCAATGAGGACGATGGTCAGCCCCAGGTCGCGGCGCAGGTCGCGCAGCAGGTTCAGCACTCTCGCCTGCACCGAGACGTCGAGGGCGGACACAGGCTCGTCGGCGATCAGCACGTCGCCGCCGGCGGCGAGCGCGCGGGCGATCGAGACGCGCTGGCACTGCCCGCCGGACATCTCGCGCGGATACTGCCGCAGCACGGCGTCGCTCAGCCCCACCAGCCTCAACAGCTCCTGGGCGGCGCGCCCGGAGCCATGCGAGTGCGCGATGGCCTCGGCGAGCGTCTGCGCCACGGTCATGCGCGGGTTGAGCGAACCGACCGCATCCTGGAATATCATCTGGACTACTCCGCCGGAACGCGAGATTTCCCCCGCAGACGGGCGTTCCAGGCCGACGAGCGTCTTGGCGATGGTCGATTTGCCGCTGCCGGATTCTCCGACGATGCCGAAGATTTCACCCTTCGCGACGGTGAAGTCCACGCCCCTCACCGCCTCGAACGCACCGTAGCGGACGCGCAGCCCCTTGACTTCGAAAACGTTCATACGCCGAGGAGGTTCTTGAGGCATTTTGCGAAGGCTCGGCGGTTGGCCGCATTGCCTTCGCGCCCGGCTTTCAGCAGCGTCGCGTACTGTCCGTAGTCCAGCCCGCCCGTCGTGCCTTCGTGGGTCTTGGCGGCCACGGCGGCGTCGGGGTCCTCGTCCTCAAGGCGTTCGAGGTGGTCGCGGACGTCGTGGTACGCCTCGCGCCACGGCACGCCCTGCGCCACCATGCGCAGCGCGACGTCCGTGGCGAAGACGCCAGGCGTGAAGCCGGCGCGAAGCTTGGCTTCGTCTATGGACATCCCCTTGACTACCTTGGCCATGATGCGCAGCGTTGTGCGCGTGGTGGCGAGCGCCTTCATGTAGAGCAGCTTGCAATCCTGCAGGTCGCGGTTGTAGCCGCCCGGCATGGCGTGGAGGAGCGTCAGGGCGGCCGTGAGGCTGCCGACGACCTGCGCGGTCTTGCCACGCACCAGTTCCAGCACGTCGGGATTGAACTTCTGCGGCATGATCGACGAACCTGTGCAGTATTCGCGCGGCAGACGGAAGTAGCCGAACTCCGGCATCGAGAAGAGTATCATGTCCTCGGCGAGACGCGAAAGCACGCACATCAGCTGCGCACAAGCCGAAATCACGCAGGCCTCGTCCTCGCCTCGCCCCATGGAAGCGCCAAAGACGTTGTGGATCGTGCCGGAGAAGCCGAGCAGCCTGGCCGTCCTCTGGCGGTCGAGCGGCAGCGGGACGCCGTAACCCGCTGCACTGCCGAGAGGGGAAAACGCATTCATGTCGAAGGCCGCGCCGATGTTGCGCGTCTGCGTCAGTATCATTTCCGCGTGGCCTGTCGCCCATACGCCGACCGAAGACGGCATGGCGGGCTGTAGATGCGTGCGCCCGACCATCGGCACGCGGTCGTGCTTCTTGCCAAACTTCACCAGCGCTTCGGCCAGGTCGTACACCTCCGTCTCCATCCCCAGCAGCTGGTCTTTGATATGCAGCCTTACATCGACCGCCACCTGGTCGTTGCGACTGCGCCCGGTGTGTATCTTCTTGCCCAAGTCGCCCAGCTTTTCCGTGAGCATCCTCTCCACCGCCATGTGGACGTCCTGGTCGTCCTCGCGTATGACGAACTTGCCGGCGCGCGCGAGGCGCACAATGTTGGCGAGTTCGGCCTTGACAGCCGCCGACTCTTTCTTCGTGACGACCGGCGGCGTCACCTTCATTTCGGAGAGCATGGTGACATGCGCGGCGGTGCCCATGCAGTCCCATACGGCGAGGTCGAGATCGAGGACGGGGTCCTCCCCGACGGTGTAGGTGAGTATGTCCGCATCCACCGTGTTGTCGGTGATGGTCTTTTCCGTTGCGTTCTTCGTCTTCATCTCCATCTTCCTCCCTGTTCCTCTTCTCGCGCCCTTTCGAGCGCGACGTTCAAAAGCGTGTCTGCCGCCTCGAGCTGGTCGTGCAGTTCCTCCCTGGACTTCTTGTAGCGCACAAGGTCGAGCAGGAACTCCGAATACGCCGCTGCGGCGGCGGCGAGTTCCTCGCTCCTGCCGCCGCCGTAGGCGGCGACGAGCGGCGCCTTGTCGTAGGCCATGAGCCTGATGCGCGGATCTACCGCCGCGAGGTCGATGGCGTCGGCGAACGAGCAATCGCGGTATCGGCCTGCGATAGGCGTGTCGAAGTAGGCCGGATAGATGCGCAGGCGGCTGGCGAAGCGCAGCACGTCCACTCGCCTGGCGACGCCCGGCAGTATGACGGAACGCGCCAGCTTGAGATAGTTTTCGTCGATCTTGTCGGCGGCGTCGCCGCCCTCGGCGATCCTGAAGACGTGGTGCGGCCCGCCGCCAGAAAGCCACTCGCCAAGCCGTTCGTATTCGTCGGCCACCTTCAGGCCGAGGTCGCTGGCCACGATGGCCGCGCGCGCCTCCTCGTCGTCCAGCTCCACGCCCTTCGCGCTGCGGTAGAACGCCTTGGCCACCTCCAGGCGGAAGCGCTCGACATCCGTGAAGCCCGGCGCGGGCAGGTAGATGCGCGTGAAGGCCGCGCCGTCGCCGCGCCGCTGCCGCCTCACCACCACGTCGGCGCGGTTCGTCCGCTCTTCGCCGACGTAAACGACGATGCCTGGCTCTGCGAAGCGCGGGGACTTCATGCCCTCCTTCGCCTCGAGCTTGCGGCAGACGTCGGCGGCGAAGTCGGCCACGGGCATCTGGAACTCGCGCCGAATATCCTGCGGGCAGTCCGCGAAGACCTGGACGAGTCCGTTGACCTTTGTCAGCACGGGAGCCTTGAAGCGCTCCACTATCTCGGCGCGGGTGAGCGCAAGCATCAGTATTGCGGAAAGCAGCATTGCTGGGTGTCCTCCGTTCGCTTCCCGGTCAGCGCCTCTTCGCGCCCTCGGCGCGCTGCTCGATGTAAAAGACCTTGTCGCCGACCCTGCAGCGCGGACAGGCGAACGTCACCCACGTGCCGCGCTCGCCCACGGCGGGCCGCTCGTCGTCGCGCCGCAATTCGCCCAGCGTCATCTCGACCACTCCCGTGGTGGGACCGTGGATCTGCAGCCTGTCGCCCGGGCGGACGGCGTGATCCTGCACCTTGACCTGCGCTACGCCGGCCTTGGAGAAATAGTCCATCACCACGCCGACGTGCCGCTTGACCTCGGTGGCGAGCGAATCTTCCGAGTCTGTCATCTGCGCCACGCCCGGCCTCCCGTAGAAGAGACCCGCGGAAAATTCCCTGTGGAAGACGCGCTTGACCTCACGAAGCAGTTCCTCGACGAGCGCGGGCGTGTATTCGCCGGCGGCCACGGCGTCCACAGCCCGGCGATACGCGGCGGTGCAGACCTTGACGTATTCGGCATTGCGCGCGCGCCCCTCGATCTTGAAGCTGGCGATCCCCGCCGCCATCAGCCGGTCTATGAACCCAAGCGAGCAAAGATCCTTGGCCGACAGGACGGTGCGCCCTTCCACAACGAACGCGGTATCAGACTCGTGGACGGGGCGCCCGGCGGCGTCCTCGTAGAGATCGACGGCCTTGACCAGGAAGCGGCGGCGGCACGGCTGGTGGCATTCGCCTCGGCAGGCGGATGCGCCGAACGCCTCGTGGCTCATGAGGCAGCGGCCCGAGACGGCGACGCATTGCGCACCGTGGACGAAGCACTCTATCTCCGCGCCGGTCTTGCGGACGATCTCCGCGACCTCGTCCAGGGTGCACTCGCGGGCGAGGACTATGCGATCCGCGCCCTGGCGCGTCAGAAACCCGACCGCCGCCGAATTGCTCGCCGACATCTGCGTGGAGATGTGAAAGCGCGCACCGTGCCGCTTGCAAAGTTCGACCACTCCCCAGTCCGAGACGATGAACGCGTCCACGAACGGCTTGGCGGCCACGATCATCCGCTCGACGGCCTCCGCCTCGCTCTCAAACATTATGGCGTTGAGCGTGAGGTATCGCCTGACCGCCCGCCCGCCCGGCGCCGCGCACATTTCCGCGATGCGCGGCAGGTCGGACGGCGAGAAGTTCACGCCGCTGCGGGCGCGCATGTTGAACGAGCCAAGCCCGAAATAGACCGCGTCGGCGCCGGCTTGCACAGCGGCGGCGAGCGACGTGAAATCCCCTGCTGGCGAAAGTATCTCGGGTTTCTTCATATCGACATCACCCTGTCGAACATGGCGGGCGCCTCGTCTTCGCGGTGGCACACCAGTATCGCGGCGACGCGGGGATGCGTCTCCAGATAGCCGACGACGGCCGCCTGCGCCGCGCGCACCTCCTCCGCGTCCATGTTCATGAACGGCTCGTCCAGCAGGAGCAGCCTGGGACGGCGGCGCAGCGCGTCGCGAAGCAGCGCCATCGCGCCCGCGCCGGAATACGCCTGCATCTCCGGGCTGACCATTCCGATGCGCGCGCGGACTCCGGCGAGGGCCACGCCGACCTTGCGCGGCACCCCGAACACCTTTATGTCTGCGGCGTATGCCATGGGGCTGTCGCCCGTGACGAGCGCCAGCAGCGTGGTCTTGCCCTTGCCGTTGTCGCCGCGCAGCACCCAATGCTCCCCTTCGTTCACGCGCCAGCTGAAATCCTCGAAGAGCACGCGCCTGCCGTAGGAAAGATCGAGATGCGCTATCTCAACGACCGGACGCCCCCCGACAGACGCCGCCGCGCAAACGCGAGGATGGCGCCGCCGCGCCTTCGCGCCGCGCACCGCCGCGCCGGGCGCCTCGTCGCCGTGCCGACAGGTCATCACGATGGCGACGCCCTGCGCGGCGAGGGAAAGAAGCACGGCCTTGAGGCGTTCCCTCTGCGAGACGTCAAGCCCCGCCGCCGGATCGTCGAGGACGAGGACCTGCGGATTCTTGAGGAGGGCGCGGGCGAGCAGCACGCGGCGCGTCTCGCCGTTGGAAAGCGCGATCACCGCCCTGGACATCAGCGGCGCGAGCGCCAGCAACTCCGCGACGCGGCGCAGGAGCACGGCGAACGCCTTGCGCGTCACCGGGCGCCTCGCTCCTATCTCGTAGGGATTGACTTCCCAGACTTCGCCGTAGGAAAGGAAATCGCGCACCGTCGACTCGCCGGTCTCGTGCCACCTCGCCTGGAGCCAGCCGCCCTTCCGCGCCGCCGCGGCCTGCTGGCCGAAGCACAGCACGGCCGTCCTCGGCGGAGCATCCTGCCCCGCCAGCCGCACGGCGCGCCCGCCCACCGTCACGCCATCCATGCCGTCGCGCACGATGTTCGCCGCGCCCGCCGGGAGCGCGACGACCCTCCCCTTCTCCGCTATTAGTTCGCCAGCCATCTTCGCAGCGGTCACTTCGTGATGTAGATTTTCGCCATGTCGGTGCGATAGCACGATTTCTCGGATACGTCGATCTCCTCGAAAAGCTTCTCGCCCGGGCGTATGCCCGTGAAGACGATCGGTATATCGACGTAGGGACGGTATCCTGCGTTCGCTATCATCCCCTCTGCGAGGTCGAGGATTCTTACGCTCTCGCCCATGTCGAGCGTATATATGGCGTGTTCGCTGCGGCTGGCCGCCTGGAGCACGAGCGACACGGCCTCCTGCACGGTCATGAAGTAGCGGCGCATCTCCGGGTGCGTCACCGTCACGGGGCCCATGTGCGCTATTTGCTCTCGCCACAGCGGCACCACGCTGCCGGAGGAACCGTACACGTTGCCGAAACGCACCGCGCAGAAGGACGTGGCGCCGGGCGCGCCAGACGCGGCGGCGCGCGCTTCCATGACCGCCTCCTCCGCCGCGCGTTTCGTCTTGCCCATCACCGAGACGGGGTTCACCGCCTTGTCGGTGGAAATCAGCACGAAGCGCTTGACGCCGTGGCGCGAGGCGAGCGCGACGAGGGTGCGCGTGGTCTCGACGTTGTTGCGCCACCCTTCCTCGGGATTCATCTCGACCATCGGCACGTGCTTGTAGGCGGCGGCATGCAGCACCACGTCGGGGCGGTGCTCCGCGAACACCTGCTCCATGCGCGACGCGTCGCCTGCGTCGCGCATCAGCGGCACGATTTCGCCGCTCGGATTGCGGCCTCGCATCTCGCGATCGATTTCATACAGGGCGTTCTCGCATCTTTCCACCAGCAGCACCTTGGCCGCCCCAGCCGCCGCCACCTGGCGGACGATTTCAGAGCCGATCGTCCCTCCGGCGCCAGTCACCATCACGCACTTTCCGACGAGAAAACGCGCGGCGGCCGTGTTGTCGAAGCGCCGCTCCTCCCGCTCGATCAACGCCGCTTCGCTGCGCCGCGAATCCCAATAGACGCGCCACAGCACGCGAAGGGCCACGATCGCGCTCGTGGCGAAGAAGAAAGTCATCACCGAAATCGAATAGGGCGGACGCAGACGCGCCGCATCCATGGACGGCATGGCCACGCGCAAGATCAGCAAAACCGCCGTGGCCAGCGCCGTGGCGAGGATGTAGCGCGGCACATCGGCCACTTTGACGCGGCGCCATGAGAAACGGTAGCAACCGCAGGCGAGCAGCGCCAGCACGTATGCGAGGCACGTGACCACGCAGCCACAGGCCGCCGCGCACCACCCGAACTGCGGCTCGTTGAACGTGAGGCGCAGCGAATACGCCGCGAAGTATGCCACGGTGACGGCCAGCGCGTCGAACGCCATGCCGCCCAGCCGCGTCAGCAGGAAACACATCCACGCTTTCCCTTTTCTCTCCATGGCGATATTATAGCATATTTTGGCGCGGAAGTGTCGCTGTTCCGGCGACAAATCCCCTTTCGCGCAAGCGCCGGGCGGGCATTGCCGCCTATCAAAAACGATTTATGCCGCTTTGGGCGGTTTTCGCCCCCTCGAACGCCCATTTATCCTCTCCTTGCCCGTCGTTTCTCCTTCCTAGGCATCGGATAGGCCGTTCCAACGAACAAGCAAATTCGTTCCAACGAGTTTGGGGTGTCGTTGGAACGAGTTCTGCAAGTCGTTCCAACGAACAGGAAACGTCTATGCGTCGAATCTGCGCAGACAGAAGCCTCGCATGCCAAGCGCACCAAGCCAGACTGGCAATGCGTGGCTTCGACGAGAACGTGCTTGATGCAACAGCGCCGTTTACGGCAGCTCCACGACGACCTTGAAGAACCTGAACTGCGACTTGTTCTGCTCGGTGACCTCCACCCAGTCGTCGCCGCCCAAGCTCGACAAGCCCTTGACTACAGCCCGCGCTTCCGGCACGTTCCAGTCCTCTCTCCTCGGCTCGAACTCCAGCCCGGCAAGATCCGGCGTGCCGTCCGCATTCATCGGGAACGAAACAATCTTGAATCCGTCCGTGGCATCTTCCGGGTCAAGCCCCAGCACGTAGCACCCGGCAACCGTCATCTGCCCGTTCCGCGCCTTGGACCGCAACGCCGCCGCGATGTCGCCGCCAGCCGCCTCGACAAGGGCGGAGTGGGCGTCGGCGATCCAAGCTCTCGGAACCGTCACCATCTTGCCATCGCCGACGTCAACCGCCACGCCCGTCGGCTCATCCGGCTCGTCCGGCGTCCATGCGACATTTCCAACCCATGCACAATCTTCATAATAGGCATCGGCCGTATCCTTGCTATAGGTCCAGCACAGCGTGTGCAGACCTTCGCCTGTCACCTTGACCGACACGCCTCTCCATCCAGTATCTCCTCCGATCCGCTCCAGGCGCTCCAGACCGTCCACGCGGAAAGACGCATAGTCGATCGGCGTATTCTTGTACATCTCGCTGGAAGCCTTCCAGTCGAACGATATCGTCCCCGGACCGGAAACCTCCATGAACATCTGGCTGCACGCGTCGTCGCCTATGACACCGCTGCGCCATACGCCCTCGCTTTCATAAGTCCATTCGGCATCCCCGCCGAACGTGAACGGCGACGCCATCCAATGCGCATACAGCACAAGGTTGTCGCCGGACGGGACACAAGCCGCATCAACGGCCTCGCCGCTGTCGTCGGCGCTCGTCCACCAGCCGGCAAAAAGCATATCCCCTTCTCCTTCGAACGCCGGCTCCGGCAGCGCGCCGAGAGCCGCGCCCTCACGCTTGAACAGCTCATGCGTTTCCCGCCCGTCAGCGAACACGCCACCGTTCGCGTCAAGCGTGACGCCAAATCCGGGGACGTCATAGAACTCTATCCGTCCGTAAGGCGAAGCAATCTTGCCCATCAGCGTTTTGGGGGCCGCGATTAGATTGAGGTTGTAGCATTCGTTGAAAGCGGTACCGGACACTTCTTCGACATTCTCCGGCAGGTGGATTCTGCGGAGGGACGAGCAACCATAAAACGCTTCATTGCCAATCGACACAAGCGAACTCGGCAGCGTAATGGACGCCATGCCGCAATATGCAAACGCCCCGTATTCAATGCGCACGACTCCTTCCGGCACGACGACACTCCTGATGCCGCCGACTTCAAAGCCACCCCAAGAGGAAATCGCCTCGCTGCCAATCCCTGTCACGACCTCGCCGCCAAGATGCTCCCCGATGTCCAAGACTTCTGGCGCAGCGCCGTGGAAGCCGACGATTGCGCCGTTTTCAATAACAAACGCGAACGGACGGCTGCGCTCAAACGGCGTGTAGGCAAAGGCATTTATGGCAACGTACATGTCCGTATCGTTCAAACCGGAAACGGTTGCAAGGTTGTCGCAGTAGGCGAACGCCCGATAGGCAATGTATTCCACGGAATCGGGGATCTCCACGGCTTCAACACCGTCGCAATCATAAAAAGCATCTGAACCGATCTGCGTCACCTTCTTGCCGTCGATTTCCGATGGCACGACGAAACGACCGTAAGGCTTGGGGGAGACACAAGGATCGACACGCCAATTACCGTACTCATCATAATGCTCGTTGCGACAAAGCGTTACCGTCCCGTCGCCGTTATCATAATAATTGTACTCGTATATCGTCTCCGTCCAATGGGCGTAGAGGATCATTCCGTCCACCGCCGCCGTATCGTCGGACACCGCCTCACCGCTGTCGTTGGCGGACGTCCACCAACCCGTGAAGGTATAATCTTGACGACGCGGGACAGGCAGACCGGACAGCGTCTGGAACACCTCGACCGTCTCCTCCGCGTCCGTGCCGTCATTCATCTTCAGCGTGACGGACGTGAACTGCGGCGCATCGCCGTCGTAGTAGAACACGCACACCTTGTCGCTTCCGTCGAATACGCTCGCGTCATGCACAGCGGATTCAAGCCGCGCCGGAACATACGCCGCCTCTAGCGCATAGCAATAGGCAAAAGCATATGAACCAATGCTTTCGACGGTCGCGGGGACAATGATTTCACGCAACGCGTTGCAGTCGTAAAATGCATTGTTGCCGATATTTTGCACCGTACTGGGCAACGCGACGCTTTCAAGGTTTTGGCAATAGTAGAATGCATAATCACCGATGCTCGTGACGCCATCTGGAATGACAACGCTCTTGAGCGGCGTCATGTCGTGGTTATAGCCGTAGAACGCAGAGTTTCCAATCGCCGTGACGACGACGCCCAGTTTCTCCGCCTCGGCGCCGATGTCGATCGTCTCAGGGCATCCGCCGGTAAAGCCGGTCACGGTGCCGATCGCGTCCACGATCATCGAGAACGGCTGCGCCGCCTCGTAAGGCGTGTTACGGAAAGCAGACGGCTCGACGGTAGCGTTCGGATTGCCGATCGTCACGCCGTCCGGGCGAAGCCCGGAATAGGCAAAAGCATCACTTCCGATATACGTGACGCTTGACGGGATGTCCACCGCCGTCAAATCGAAACAAGAGGCGAACGCATCATACTCTATCCGCTCTACGCCATCTGGAATCACGACGGATATAATCGGCGAATAGGCAAAGGCATAATTGCCGATTGTGCGCGTGCCTTCGGCAACGGCTGCATCCCCGCCCCTGCCTCCGGGCCAGGCGACAAGAGTCGTGCCGTCCTTCGTATAAAGAACGCCGTCAACTGACTTGTAGTATTCGTTGCTCTCGTCCACGAGGATTTCCATGAGGTTATGACAACCATAAAAAACATAACCGCTGGCAATGGAGCTTACGGACGCAGGTATGAACACCGACTCGATCCCACTATACGCAAACGCGCCATAATCAATGTAGCGAACGCCGTCGGGAATATCGACCTCTGAAAGGCCGCTGCAACCGTCGAATGCGTAGTTGCCAATCCTCTGCACCGTCGGCGGAAGGACGGCTTCGGCAATCGCACTGCAATTCACAAAGGCGCAATATCCGATTCCAACGACCGGCTGGCCGTCGATGCCGTAGGGAACCGTCACCATGCCAGAAACGGTTCCGCCGTCGATGCGCGAAAGCGCGGGCGACCAGTCCCCGGTCGTGATGCTGACGCCGATCACGTTGCCGTAGTCGTCGTAGTAATCCTGCACGGACCAGTTGTACGCGCTCTCCTGCCAATGAGCGTAGGCCGTGAAGTCGGCGGACACCTCCCGGTCGGGCGAAATCCACTCGCCGCCCTCCGCATCCGTCCACCATCCCATGAAGTCGTATCCTTCGCGCACTGGAACCGGCAGATTGCCGGCCGTCGTATATGCCGTCACCTCGGAGGCGTCGAGCGTTCCGCCGTTGGCGTCGAGCGTGATGGTGGAATGCGACACTTCGTAATATGTAAACTGCGGGCTTCCGCACTGATAGAATGCCGAATCAATATCCAGAACGCCCTCCAGCGACTCCGGCAGCTCCACTTCCGAAAGTTTGTAGCAATAGGCAAAGGCATTGTTCTCGATGAACGTCACGGAGGCCGGAATACGGACGCGCTTCAAGCCGTACATCCTATTGAACGCCGCGCTTGCAATGCCAACGACCTTGCGTCCGTTTATCTCTTCGGGAATCTCGATGGATGACAGCCACCATTTAGCTTTATCATCCGGCCATATGGTTATACCCGTAATGACGACGCCGCCCTCCGAAGTGGTGTAGGAGGAGAACGAGTACGCGATCTCCTCCCATTGCGCGTAAAGCGTTTCTATTCCTTCGAGACCGGCGGCAAAAGAACCGGCCCCAACCCAAGCTCCGCTTCCTTCCACGTCTGTATTCCAGCCAATGAAATAATAGTCGTCGCGTGACAAGTGCGGCAGCGCGCCGACAAATCCGCCGTCCGTGGTCACCTTCTTGGAAAGCGGCGTCGAACCATCATAACCCAGATCAAGCGTAACTACCTTATGCGGCACCGCGTAATACTCGACGATACTTTCATCGCATCCCTCGAACACGTCATCGAAATCCAGCATCCCCTCGAACGTCTCCGGCAACTGCACCTTGTCAAGCTTTGTGCAATTGCGAAATGCGGCGCCTTCGAAGCCGATGAGGTCCAAACCCAACCTGACGACGCCGGTCTTACCCTCTGGGCAGCGCACGAGATACTTGTACACGGCGTTCGTCACGACATATTCGTTGCCGTTCCCGTCCTCTTCCCAGTCCAGGTCAAACCATCGGTTATACACCATGCCGTCTATTGAAACATATTCCTGGTCGCCCTCGGCAATGCTGACAGCGACGAGGCTGGAGCATCCGTCGATGCTGTCGGCTGAAAAGGAGCTGACCCCGGCGCACAAATCAAGTTCCACGAGGTTGTGGCAGTTATAGAAAACCTCCGAGTCTATATCAACGTCGTTCCATTTTCCCTCCACTTCGCTGCAGATCCTTGGTTCGAACACGACGCTGGCAAGACAGTAGCAATCCTCGAAAGCATTGTGGCCGACGCCGAGCCCGCTATCCGTAATACGGTCGTCCGACTTGAAAACGACATTCGTCAGGACATGGCATTCGCAAAACGCATAGTCCCCGATATAGGATGTGTGCGCCGGGATTTCGAGCGACCGGATGCCAACATTGTAAAATGCATGATCCCCTATATCCAGCATATCGTCGAAATACACGAAATCCGCCGCGCCTTCCTCGCCTGCCGGCTCAATCGTCGGTTCTTTTGCGATGAACGCGACATTCGTCAAAGCGTAGCATTCGTAAAACGCCTCGCCATCGATACACGTGACGCTCGACGGGATGACGACGCTAGTCAAGCGATGACAGCCGGCGAACGCAGCCGCAGAGACTGTCTTCGTGCCTTCCGGGATCACGATGTCGCCCTTGACGAATCCCGACACCTGAAGCGTCCCGTCTTCGTCAACCGCAATCTCCATCGGACCGAGCAGCCACGGAGTGCCATGGAATGCCGAATCAACATCTACCTCGACATCATTCTGCCAGTTCTCGTTGGCCGACTCCACGGTTTCAAGGTTCTCGCAACCGTAGAACGCCCTGTCCCCGATCGACGCGAGCGTTTCAGGCAAAATGAGCGCCTGGATTTCGGAGCATCCCCCAAACACCCACGAGCCGATAGACGCAATCGGCTCCGCCGAAAGGTCAAGCGTCGCCGGGCAAAGTCCCGTGAAACCGACGAGCGTCCCATCTTCCACCACAAGCGAGAAGGCCGACTTCTTCCAGTTGAGCGTGATGTCGCCTTCTGCGTCGTCGTAGCCGCTAACGCCTATGTAATAAGTGACTCCGGCGACGGCGCTGAAATACACCGCGCTTTCGTTGTAGTCGTTGTTCCTGGCGTCGTCGTTCGCCGCGGCCTCGTCGAATCCGTAATCGTCGCCGTTAATGTGCTTGAGGACGGAAATCTTCGTATCGAAGCGCGAACCGAAGGTGTTGAACTCGTATGCGTCCGTCTCCGGCGCCGTCCACGCCCA
>CAMOIK010000006.1 GCA_946615875.1 uncultured Verrucomicrobiota bacterium
GACCACAAGTGGACCGACGGCCAGATGATGTTCGCGAGGGCGCTCGTGGACGGCAAGGAGACGGCGATTGTCGTCACAGAACCGTTGGGAAAGGACTCGCTTCGCAACGAGTCGAAGGTCAAGCGCCTTCTTGTCGAAAGACTTGTCGGTCGGGAATACACGCAGCAGGGCCAAGAGAAACCCGTAAAGGTTGCGCCTGCTCTCGCAAAAGAATACTGGGGCGGGGCGTATTCGCGCAAGATAAGAGACAGGTTCGAGAACTTGTGGCGGGCGAAAGTCGGTGCGGCTTCCGTCATGGAAGATATTGTCGCCACCACGCCGCTTGGCGACGCAGAGGCGCCAAAGAGCATCGGCAAGCGCCAATCCTTCAAGAACGGCGCCACGTTCTATCGCTGCAAGACGAGATTTGGGCTGCTTACCAAAGACGATCGAATCGCCAAATATCCTTGCGAACTGATAATCCTTGAACTTGCGAACGGAAACCGTTTCGTCTATGACATAGTAAATGTGCGCAATCCGACCCTCGCACACGATTCGCCGAAAGGCGAAGCGCTGGATACGCTCAAGGCGCAGACCTCTGCGAGTGGCCGGATGACGCCGCAAATTATATCAAATTCCGCGCTGTCGCGTCAAGGGGGTGCGGCGCCGCGCGTGGAATACGTCAAGCATACGCGGGTGGCGGACGACGCCGAGGGGCGCGGAGAGCTTTCGCCCGGAGGGATCGCGCAGGCCGTGGAGTTGTGGAAGACCGCGCCCGCGCCCATCAACACCAGGGGCGTGCGCTACGCGGCGCTACCGCTTTCCGAACTCCACGCGCTCGCCAACGCGCTCGGCTTCAAGCGCACGGGCACGAGCGGCACGGCGAAGAACCGCACGTCGCTCGCGCACAACATACAGGTCGCCGCTTCCATAGGCATGGTCGATCGTTCCGACATGCTGGCAGAGAAGGCCGTCCTCAAGCAGCACGGCTTCTACCGCAACGAAGATCCCGTATGGCTTTCCGGACACACCAGGGACGATGCCAGAAAGGAGCGCAGCCGCTCCGACGACGCGCTCTCCGCGCGTCTCGACGCGCTCGCGGGAGAACGCATTCCCGGAAAGACGCCCGGCGGCAACGTCGCCGGCGCGCGCGTCTTCGCCGACGAACTCGTGCGCCAGGTGATGAAGATGCCGCACGGCCAGCCGGGAACGCTCGGCTGCGTCCAGACCGTCGCCGGCGCCCTCCAGAAGCGCGTCAGGGGCAATGACGCCGAAGCCGACGCCTTCCTCGACTGGATGAACGGCGTCGCTCCTAGCCGACGCGGCGGCGGCTAAACTTTTTTACGTTCCTACTTGCGCTGAGGCCGACAATTATGATATAATACCCACCACACTTGACAAAGTGCAAATGGGTGGATTATATACTGGAGCAAAATGGCGAAGGCTAAGAAGGCGCAAAAGACGCAAAAGAAGGCTAAAAGCAGCAAGAAACCGGTGGAAGAGGCGGTTTCGGTCAAGCCGGAGGCCTCCCGAAAAGAGGATGAAGCGGTGGCCGAGGAGGTCCTCGCAGACGATGATTTCGTCGCCGCTGTCGATGAGCTGGCCGACGAACTCGCGCTCGGCGACGAGGACGATCTGCCGCCCGGCGACGAGGATTTCGGGGAGCTTGCCGACGTCTATGACGACGAGAAACTGGTCGCGGAAGTCCAAAAGGTGGAGGGCGGCGGCGACGGGGAAACCGAAGACCTGGAGAACGACGAGGTCCCGCCGGAGCCTCTGCCCGCCGTGGCGCTCGACGCCGACGAGGAGCTGGACGTCTTGCCGTCCATGGAGGGCATTTCCATCCTGCGCGAGAAGGAGCTCAACGACGTCCTCAACGACGTCAAGCGGCGTAGCGAGGCCAATGGCGGCTACATCACTTACGAGGAACTGAATCAGATCCTTCCGCAGAACATAGTCGATGAGATACAGTCCGAACGCTACTTGAAGATACTCGAGGCGCTCGGCGTGCAGGTCATCCGCGAGGAGGACGTCAAGCGCTGGCTTGAAGCGAAGGCCGAGCGCCAGGTTGATGCCAAGGCCCGTGCGCAGGAGATGATCGAGGATCCGATCCGAATGTATCTCCACCAGATGGGACAGGTGCAGCTGCTCACCAAGGACGAGGAAATTTCCATCTGCCAGACGATCGAGAGCGCGGAGGTGAAGACAAGGGACATGTTCAACCGTTTCTTGTTCGCGCCGGCGATGTATGCCCGGCAGCTCGACATACTGGAAGGGCAGGGAGAGAGGTTCGACCGCATCGTCACCGACCGCTTTGACGAGAAGCGAGACGACTACATGGGCCTCATCCCCAACTTTCGCAAGCAGATCAAGGACGTGGAAAAGCGGCTGTCCGACGCAAGCGCCAAATACCTCTCCACGATCGCCAACCGCGACGCTTCGCCCGCTACCTTGCGCGGCGCCGAGAAGGCGCTCTCCAACGCGCGCAACGCCCTCAAGCAGTGCTTCGACGACCTTTCGTTCAAGCAGAAGGTGCTGGAGACGCTCTGCGCCGACGCCGACGAGCGCATCTACCTGCCGTATCGTTCCATGGTGGCGAAGCTCGCAAAGCTACAGCAGGAGCGCCCCTCAAAGCGCCGCAACGCCGAAATAGAGAACCTCCGCGCCAAGATGGCGAAACTCGAGGCTCGTTTCGGAATGCCGCCGGAGGAGTTCATGTCCACCTTCTCCGAGATGCGCAAGGTGCTCAAGGAGGGGCAGAGGGCAAGGACGAAGATGGTCGAGGCCAACCTCAGACTCGTTATTTCCATAGTCAAGAAGTACATGAACCGCGGGCTTTCTTTCCTGGATCTCATCCAGGAGGGGAACACTGGGCTCATGAAGGCGGTGGAGAAGTTCGAGTACAAGCGCGGCTACAAGTTCTCGACATATGCCACCTGGTGGATACGGCAGGCCGCCACGCGCGCCATAGCCGACCAGGCGCGCACCATCCGCATACCGGTGCACATGATCGAGACGATCAACAAGCTCATGCGCGTCCAGAAGAAGCTCATCCAGAAACTCGGCCGCGAACCGACCGAGGCGGAGCTTTCCGAGGAAATGGCCATGCCGCCCGACCAGGTGCGGGCGGTCAGGCGCATGGCGCAGCAGCCTATTTCGCTGCAGTCGAAGGTGGGGGACAACGATGATGCGCACTACGGCGACTTCATCCCCGACTCGACGAGCGAGAACCCCTTCGAGGTAACGGAGGGGCACCTGCTGAAGGACCGCCTCAGGGAAATCCTGGAGACGCTGACCGACCGGGAACGCCAGGTCATCGATTTCCGCTACGGGCTTTCCGATGGCTACACACGCACGTTGGAGGAGGTCGGCCGCCTCTTCAACGTCACGCGAGAGCGAATTCGCCAGATCGAGGCGAAAGCGCTCCGCAAACTCCGCCATCCGAGCCGGATGAGATCGCTCGGAGACTACCGCAACCAGTAGAGTAATGGCTGCATGCACAAGGAAAAAGAAACACGGGAAACCGTAAACATCAAGGAGAACAATAAATGATAACATGGTTAAAGAGCAATCCAGCGGCGGCGGTCGCACTCGCGGTGGTCGCGTTCGCGCTGGGATACGTGGCGCACGTCCTCGTGGCGCGACTCTTCTGCGGCAGCTGCGCCGACAAGTCGTGCAAGGACAAGAAGGCTGCGAAGAAGGTTCCGGACGGCGTGAAGTTCCAGAAGCGCCATGCGCCGCCTACCGACGGTTCGATAGAAATCTACGTCGGCAATCTCAGCTACGACCTCACGGAGGACCGCCTCCGCAGCGAGTTCGAGGCGTTTGGCAAGGTCAACTCCGCGCGCATCATAACGAACCGCTACAACGGCAAGTCCAAGGGTTTCGGCTTTGTCCACATGCCCAACGACAAAGAAGTGGAGGCGGCCATCTCCGCGCTCAACGACAAGGACATCCTCGGCCGCAAGCTCAAGTGCAACGTGGCCAAAAACGTCGGCTGACGGCAAAGGAAAGGGGCGCGGGACGGCAGAGGCTTGAACTGGTTGCATCAGGACATGCCGCCGACTGAGGCGGCCCGGTCCGCGCCCTCTCATCCATGTCCACTCCACTCCATCGCAACAACCTTTCATCCCCCCAAAATCTACTTGCATAATATGGCTACGGCAATAGTTGTTCTAGCGGACGGCTTCGAGGAAATCGAGGCTTTGACGGTGGTCGATGTCTTGCGCCGAGGCGGCGTCAAGGCGATTACGGCGTCCATTGGCAAGACGACGGACGTGGAAGGTGCGCACGGCATAGTCGTGATGGCCGACGAACGGCTCTCCGACATCAAGAACGAGGAGTTCGACGCCGTGATCCTGCCCGGCGGTGGGCCGGGGACGGAGAATTTGAAGAACTCCGACGAAACGATCGGGCTGCTCCGGCGACAGAAGGAGGCAGGGCGGCTAATCTGTGCAATATGCGCCGCGCCGCTTGTTCTGGTCGAGGCCGGCGTGCTGGAGCCAGGACAGCACGTGACCTGCTATCCGACGTGCGTGATGGAAATGGACCGTGCATCCGCCAACGTCCCGGTCGTGGCCGACGACAATGTGATCACAGGCCAGGCGCCAGGCTCGGCGATGCTCTTCGCCCTCGTCGTCCTGCAGGCGCTGACGAATGGATCCGTCGCCGCCAAAATCGCCCGCAGCCTCGTGACAGACGTGCTTGAGCATTGAACGGCAGAATCATCCAACAAGAAGGAAAGAGAGAACAGAATGAAAGACACGGCATCCAAGGTTTCCGCGTTAGGAGGCGTCGCGCTCATGGCGCTCGCTTGTGCGCTACCCGGCCTGCGCGCGCCGGCGGCGACATCGACTCCTCCGGGCTTCACCGACAATCTAGGCGAGGCGCTGGCCACCGCCAAGGCCGACGGCAAATACCTCTATGTGTGCTTCTCCGGCAGCGACTGGTGCGGGTGGTGCAGAAAGCTCGAGCGCGAGGTGCTGTCCAAGTCGAAGTTCCTGGACGGCGTCACCAACGATTTCGTGCTGGTTTACATCGATATGCCGGAAGACAAGTCGCTGCTTTCCGACAGGGCCAAGGTGGAGAACGAGAAGCTTGTCGAGAAGTACGGCGTGACCGGCTTCCCCACAGCGCTAATTCTCGACAGCGACGGCGAGCGGATCACCAAGACAGGCTACCGCGACGGAGGCGCCCGCAAGTATGTCGACCACCTGATGGATATAAGGGCGAGGGGCCCGCGCATCCGTCTCGAGGAGCAGCTCGTCGCGAAGCACATCGCCCCGTTCGACAAGAAGCTCGCGGCCGTCACATCTGAACTAGGGCGGGCGCTCGCCATGGAGGTCGGCCCGCTGCCGCACGACAAGCAGGCGGCCAAGGCGAGAGAAATCCTGAAGCGCAATGGCGACGTGGTGACCAAAGTGGAGGGCGTGGTCGCAGAGTTCAAGACTGCCGAAATGCCTGCCGAGATCTCGGCCCAGCGCATCGCATGGCTCAAGCGCGCCGAGGACATGCTGGCGCGGATGAAGGAAGACCTGGCCAAGGATTGATACTCGGCGGCCGCACTTCCCGGCAGGCAGCAATGCGCATCCCGTCGATAGTGGTATTCTTGCGGTCGCATTTGGCCAGGCTTTTGGTCGCGATGGCCGTCGGCGCGGCCGTCGGCGCATTCGCGCCTGGATGCGCGATCAGGGCACTCAATTCCTTTGGCGGCACGTTCGCGCAGTTCGTGAAGTTTGTGGTGCCGCTCATCATCGTCGGACTCGTGACGCCGGCGATCGCCGACGCTGGGAGCGGGGCGGGACGGACGCTGGGCCTGACGATGGGTCTGGCTTACCTATCGACAATACTTTCCGGCGCATTTGCTTTCACGGTGGCCAACGGGGTGTTCCCGGGGCTGCTCTCCTGTTCGCTGGCCGACTCCGCCGGCGAGGTCGCGTTCCCCGCCTACTTCGTGCTGGACATCCCGCCGGTGATGAACGTGATGACGGCGATGGTCCTTGCGTTCGCGATCGGGCTTTCAATGTCGAAACTCAGGTGCCCCGCGCTATCGCGGGCGTTTGCGGAGCTGAAAGGCGTTGTGACGCTGACCATAGGCAAGGCTGTGGTGCCGTTCTTGCCGCTCTACATACTGACCGTCGTGGCGGACCTCACGGCGCGCGGTGCGCTCGCGCAGGTCTGCGGACAGAGCTGCAAGATCGCGGCGACCGCCATTGCGACCACCATCTGCGTTCTCGTCGCGCAATACTGCATCGCCGGCGCGTTGGCGCGTCGCAATCCTTTCAAGGCGCTTGCGACGATGCTCCCGGCGTATTTGACCGGGCTTGGATGCTGCTCGTCGGCGGCGACGATCCCTGTGACTCTCCGACAGGTGCGGGCGAACGGCGTTAGCGAAGAGACCGCAAATCTGGTGGTGCCGCTATGCGCCAACATCCATCTGGCCGGGAGCATGGCCAAGATCGTGGTCTTCAGCGCGGGTTTCGTGGTCTTGTCCGGCGGTTCGCCGGGTGTCGGCGCGTTCGCCGAGTTCGTGCTGCTGATGAGCGTGCTGGCGGTCGCCGCGCCTGGCGTGCCGGGCGGCATGGTGCTGGCGGCCGCGCCCATCGCAGAGTCCGTGCTGGGGCTGGCGCCGCACCAATACGCGCTGCTCATCGCCGCCTATCTCTCCATAGACGGCGTAGGCACCGCATGCAACCTGACGGGCGACGGCGCTATCGCCATTATCGTGGACAGGTTCCGCAGGAAGTGAGTCGGCGGCGGATGGCGGCGCAGCCATGGCGCAACGGCAAGGAAGGTCGAGCAATGAGGTTTCCAGGTTTTATAGATGTCCACGTGCATTTCCGCGATCCCGGGATGCCGGAGGCCGAGACCACCGCCAGCGGCCTAGCCGCGGCGAAGCGCGGCGGGTTCGGCGCCGTCGTCACCATGCCGAACACTTCGCCGGCCTGCGACTCGGCGGAGCTTGTCCGCCGGCAGCTTTCCGCGGCAGGGCGTTCCGGCAGCCCTGTGGCGCTGCTGCCTTCCGCCTGTCTGACGAAAGGGCGCCGTGGCGAGGAAGTCGCGGACCTCGAGCTTTTGGCGGAGGCGGGCGCGGCGTTCTTCACGGACGACGGATCCTACGTGGCCGACGACAAGGTGATGGAGGAGGCGATGATCCGCGCCGCCCGCCTCGGAATGTGCGTGTGCCAGCACGCGATGGATCCGGCGGAGCTGGCCGGCGGCGTCATCCGCGACTGCGCTCTGGCCCGCCGCCTTTCCCTGCCGGTGGTCTCGGTCGCCACGGAGACCCGCGCAATACGGCGCGACCTTTCGCTCTGCCGCGTCACGGGGTGCCGTCTGCACATCCAGCACATTTCCACGGCAGAAGGCGTGGAGCTCGTGCGCGACGCGCAGCGCGAAGGCCTGCCTGTCACGGCGGAGGCCACGCCGCACCATCTGCTCCTGTCTTGCGAGGAAATTCCCGCCGACGACGCCGCCTGGAAGATGGCGCCGCCGCTTGGCAACCATGAAGACCGCGCGGAACTGCGCCGCGCCGTTAAGGACGGCGTGCTCATGTTTGCCACGGACCACGCCCCGCACCCTGCCGCCGCGAAGGCGGCAGGGTTCGCGAAGAGCGCGAACGGCATCGTCGGGCTGGAAACCGCGCTGCCGATCACCTATCGCGCGATGGTGGAAGACGAGGGAATGGACGTGGACGCCTGGGCGCGCGCCTGGTGGCAGATGCCGCGCTCCATCATCCACGATCCGTGCGGGCGCCTTGGTGCGCTGCGGCAGACGGAAATAGAAGTCGGCGCGCCGCGCCGCGTCGATGCGGCGGCCTTCGCTTCGCTTTCGCGCAACTGCCCATACGACGGGATGGAGTTCGACTGCTGGCCGAACGACGCTTCTTGAACGAAAGGAATGGCATGGAAAAGGCGATATTCGACAAGGCGGCAGGATGCCTGCCCGACGCGTGCTTCGAGCGCGAACCCGACCTCGGGATTGTCCTGGGCAGCGGCTGGGGGGATGCGCTGCGCATGGATGCCGAGCTCGCCCGCGTCTCCTACGGCGACATCGAGGGGCTGGGCTGCGCCGCCGTGCAGGGGCACGCAGGCGAATTCATCCTCTTCGAGCGTGCCGGTCGGCGCGTGGCGGCGTGGTGCGGGCGGCGCCACTACTACGAGGGCGTGGGCTGGGAACCGGTTGTGATGCCCATCG
This sequence comes from uncultured Verrucomicrobiota bacterium, assembly GCA_946615875.1. Lineage (GTDB taxonomy): Bacteria > Verrucomicrobiota > Kiritimatiellia > RFP12 > UBA1067 > UBA1067. Next base: position 8,176 of record CAMOIK010000006.1, read on the forward strand.
AGATACTGCGGCGCATGGGCTGTTCGCGACTTCTGCTCACGAATGCGTCCGGCGGCATCAATCCGGCGCTGAGGCCCGGCGACTTCGTGATAATCCGCGACCACATCAATCTCGTGGGCATCAATCCGCTTATCGGCAGGCACTGCGAAGAGTGGGGGACGCGCTTCCCCGACATGAGCGAGGTGTATTCGCGCCACTTCGCCGAGACCCTGCACTCGATAGCGAACAACCGCGGCCTGCGCGTCATGGACGGCGTCTATGCCTACACGTCCGGCCCTTGCTACGAGACGCCGGCCGAGATACAGGCCTACAAGGCGCAGGGCGCCGACGTGGTCGGAATGTCGACAGCGCCGGAGGCGGTGTTCGCGAAGGCCTGCGGCCTGCGCACGGCGGGCGTATCCCTCGTCGCCAACCTCGCGGCGGGCATCTCGCGCCGTCCGCTTTCTCATGCCGACGTCGTGGACGCCGCCGAAGCCGCCAAGCCGCAGATGGCGACCATCGTCGACGACTTCATCGCAAGGTTGTGAGACGGTGCAGCCTGCATATGCCGCAATGGACGAGCTGATCGACGATTTTGTCGCTTCTCTGGCGTTCGAGCGCTCGCTCGCGCAGAACACGTGCGAGGCGTACGCCAGGGACTTGCGGGCGTTCGCGGCGTTTCTGAAGAAGTGCGGTAAGACCGATGCGCGCGAGATAAAGCGCGACGACATCGCGGAGTTCCTGCGCAGCGAGCGCGAGAGCGGGATGGCGAGCGCGACGCGCGCGCGCCGCTCCGCCGCCATCAGAATGTTCCTGCGCCACCTGAAGGACACGCGCCGCATCGCCTCCGATCCTTCGGAACTGATGGATGCGCCGCGCCGCGAACGCATACTGCCGCGCGTCCTCACCGAGGAGGAAACTTCCAGGATGCTGGACGAGGTTTCCGGCGAGGACCCGCGCAGCCTGCGCGACCGCGCCATCCTCGAAGTCCTCTACGGTTGCGGACTGCGCGTAAGCGAACTCTGCTCGCTCTCGCTTGACGACGTGGTGGACGACGGCGAGCTTCTGCGCATTTCCGGCAAAGGCGACAAGGAGAGGGTGGTGCCGCTCGGCTCGGCCGCCGGGAGGGCGCTGCGCAGGTATTTCGAGGCGGCGCGTCCCTCGTTCACGCACGGCGGCAAATCGGTCTCGCAAGTCTTCGTGACGCGCCTTGGCAAGCCGTTCACGCGCCAGGGCATATTCAAGCTGATACGCGAGCGGGCGGCGGCGGTCGGCATTCCGGCAGAGCGCATATCTCCGCACGTGCTTCGCCACTCCTACGCCTCGCACATGCTCTCTCGCGGCGCCGACATACGCGCCATACAGGATCTGCTGGGCCACGCCGACATCTCCACGACGCAGATCTACACCCACGTCGATGCCGCTCGCTTCGGCGAGATACACCGACGCTTCCACCCCAGGGCATGAATCGAGGCAGTTCAATGAAAGCGGTCAAGATGTTGCGAAGTCAGGGTTTCGGTCTCTGCGTGCTGGCCAGCGCCGGCCTGGCGCTGGCGTTCCCTGACGCGTTTGTTTCGTGGGGCGGGGTCAAGCTGATAGCGCTCGTGCCGCCCGCCATCCAGCTCATAATGTTCGGCATGGGCACGACGCTCTCCGGCGCTGACTTCCTGCGCGTGGCGCGGCGACCCTGGGCGGTGGCGGCAGGCGTGGGGTTGCAATTCCTGGTGATGCCGCTCGTGGGGCTGCTGCTGGCCAGGGCCTTCGGCCTCGGCGGCGAACTCGCGGCGGGCTGCGTGCTGGTCGGGGCGGTCGCGGGCGGCACGGCCTCCAACGTCGTCGCGTTCCTCGCCAAGGCCGACGTGGCGCTGTCGGTGACCATGACCTGCTGCTCGACGCTTCTTTCGCCGCTCGCCACCCCCTTGCTGATGAAACTGCTCGCCGGCCGTTTCGTCGCGGTCGATGCGCCGGAGATGATGATCGGCATTCTCAAGATAGTCCTTGTCCCCGTCCTGGCCGGCGCGCTCGTCCACCGTCTGTTCCGGCGGTCGTTCGCCACTCACAAGGAGGCGTGCGACCGAGCGCTCTCCGTCCTGTCGATGTGCGGCATCTGCTTCACGCTGGCGGCGATCACGGCGCCGTGCCGGGATGCGTTCGTGGAAGCCGGGGCGGCTGTGGTGGCGGTCGCCGTGCTGCACAACACGACGGGCTGTTTCGCGGGCTACTGGTTCGTTCGCCTGACGAGCCGCTTCACGGGGCTTGGCGAGCGCGAGGCGCGGACCGTGGCGATAGAGGTGGGGATGCAGAACGGCGGAATGGCGGCGGCGCTCGCGGTGGGCGTGCTGGGCAGCGCGGTCGCCGCGCTGCCTGCGAACGTGTTCTCCATATGGATGAACTTCTCCGGCTCCATACTAGCGAGCATTTGGCGCCGCAATTCGCCGGAGCGCGCCGGGCGCGAAGCCGCTCCTTGCTTTGTACAGGACAAACGCATCAAGAAGGAGGAAAAGGAATGAAAAGGCTGCTGACCGCGTCGCTCGCCGCGACGCTTGCCGCGTGCGGTGCATGGGCGGTGGAGTTCTCCCGGGCGGGCTACTGGGACGCCGAAGGCTCCCCGCGCCGCGTAGAGGCGCTTACGACCGGCTGGGAGTCCTTGCTCGACGGCTTCAAGACCTCCAAGAAGGTCGCGCTGCCCCACTCCATCGACGAAGGGGAGATCGGCTTCGAGGCGTCCGGCCGCGTGAACCGCCAGCAGAGCGCCTGGTATCGGCGCGAGTTCGAGTGGGAGAGGCGCGGCGAACGCCAGTTCCTGCACTTCGAGGCGATCATGGGCAAGAGCCGCGTGACTCTCAACGGCAAAGTCGTGGCGGAGCATTTCGGCGGTGATGCCGCCGCAGACGAGCGCCTGCGGCAGGTGGAGGCTCAGCAAGAGGAGTTCGAGGCCAAGAAATGAGGAGAACAGCTATGAAGAAAACGAATACGGCAAAGTGCATCGCAGCGGCCGCCGCCGCGATGCTTTCGCAGTGCGCGACCGCGCACGGCGCGATCGAAGAGTCGGTCGCGACCAATCTGCTGGAGCGCTCGTGGGCGACGCTGGAAGGCAACGTCGTCGCGGACGCCGAAGCGCAGTGGGCGCCTCTCAGGGGCGCGGTCCCGTCGGTCGCGCATTTCTACGGCGTCTGGAACTGGGACGCCGCGTTCCACGCGCTCGCGCTGGTGCGGCGCGACGCGGAGCTGGCCCGCGACCAGTTCCGCATCATGATGAAGTGGCAAGGACCCGACGGAATGTTCCCGGATGTCGTGCGGCAGGACCCCAAGAAGGGGGTCTTTCGCGGATGCACCAAGCCGCCGGTCTGGGCGTGGGCGATATGGACGATGCAGCGAACCGCTCCCGACGCCGCGTTTCTGAGCGAGGCGTACGCCGCGCTCGTCCGCGAGGAGGCGTTTTGGCGAGTGAAGCGTTTCGACATGGCGCTCGGCCTCTTCCACTACGACGGCAACGCGACCGACGAGAAGAAGCGGCGGCAGTATTCCGGCTGGGAGTCGGGGTGGGACAATTCGCCGCGTTGGGACGGCAATGCCCCGGCCGTGATTCCCGTCGATCTCAACTGCTATTTCGTGCTGCGCTACCGTGCGCTGCGCGACATCGCTTCGACTTTGGGCCTGGCTGGCGACGCGGCGCGCTGGGAGGCGGACGCGGCCGCGCTCGCCAAGCGCATCGAGTCTCGTTTGTGGGACGCCGAGAGCGAGTGCTACTACGACTGGGATTCGGAGAAGGGGGCGTTCAGGCGCGTCCTCACCCCGGCGTCGTTCATGCCGCTTTTCGTCGGCACGGCCTCGCAGGAACGCGCCGACGCGATGGCCCGCCACGCCGCACGGATGCAGCCGGGATGGCCCACGGTGGAATACGGCCACCCGTCGTTCGACCCCACGGGCTACTGGCGGGGTCGCACTTGGCTGAACGTGGCCTATTTCGCACTGAAAGGCCTGAAGTTCTGTGGCCATGGCGAAATAGCCGAAGCCGGCCGCCGTCAGCTGCTCGGCTGGGTGGACGCGCACCGCGAGGCGATATGCGAGAACTACAATCCCGTGACGGGAGAGCCCGTGGGATGTCCGAAGTTCGGCTGGAGCAGCGTTTTCACCATCAAGTTCATCGACGACTGGGATATGCCCCGTCAAGACGAACTTCCGCGCTGACGGCCGCAACTGTCGCTCCAAATTTGCTGTTTTGTGCATCCAGGGGCGGAAAAGCTGCTCTTACTGGCATTTCCCGCCCCCGTCCTTGTCTCGTCGTTTGGTGATAGTTGTCACTTCGCCAAGTGATGGTTGTCACTTTGGCAAGTCATGGCTATCACTTCGCCACGAGACAGGGTATCGAGAAATCGCGCCTCGTCGGCATTCCTGTCAGCTGCACCTTTTAAAAGGAATAGGGGATCGGGCGGCCCGACCCGGTTTCGCCAGGCGTCGTTTGCTCTCCCCCGCGTCACATGGGGCGGGGCGGGAGGAGAGTTGCCGTTCTTTGGAATATTCCGCCACGGGTGGCGGAAAATATGATATAATACGCGCCAATGAATTTGACAAGCCCCAGTCAGGTCAAAGCATGGTGCATTGAGCATGATTTCCACCCGAACAAGACGCTCGGGCAGAACTTCCTCATAGACCGCAACGTGCTGGAGGCGATTGTCGATGCTGGGCTCGACGGAGTGCCGGAAGGCGCTCCCATACTGGAGATAGGCCCGGGTCTGGGCGTGATGACCCAGGAACTGCTGAGGCGCGGCCACGACGTGGTGGCGATCGAAAAAGATCCTTTCCTGGCCGAGGGGCTGGAAGGGCGCGTCGCGCCGGACGGGGACGAAGTCGCAGGGGCGGGGCGTCTGACAGTGGTCGCCGCCGACGCCATGGACGTCGTCGGGGCGAAGACGGAGGCGTCGCCTGTCTCCGAGGCGCACGGCTCTGTCGCCTCGCAAGCCCAGCCCCCCGAAATCCGAGACCCGAAACCAGAGATACTGGTATCGAACCTCCCCTATCAGGCGGGCACGCGCATATTGCTCGAACTTGTGCAGACTCGCCGCATGGCGGCGATGACCGTGCTGCTCCAGACGGAGGTGGCGGAGCGGCTGGCCGCGAAGGAGGGCGGGCGAGACCGCTCGCTCGCCGGGGTGTGGGCGCAGCTCGACTACGACGTGACAATCGTCCGCAAGGTCGGGGCGAACTGCTTTTGGCCCCGCCCGGAGGTGGGGTCCAGCGTGGCGAGGCTGGTGCGGCACGACAGGCGCGCGGCGCTCGGCGAGGACGAGCGCAAGGCGTTCCGCCGCGTCACCAAGCAGGCGTTCGCCCACCGCCGCAAACAGCTGGGCACCATATTCAAGCACGTCGCGCCAGACGCGATGCGCGATCTGGACGACGCGCTGATGCGCCGCCGCCCCGAGACGCTTTCGGTTGAAGACTGGATACGACTAACGAAAGGACTGAACAATGCAGACACCTGAAGAACTCCTGCAGGCAAACGGCTTCGTGGCGGCCGCCGAGATCGACCGTCAGGCTCTCATAGACGCCTTCCTATCCGAGATGGCCAAGGGACTGGCCGGGGAGAAGTCGTCGCTCATGATGATACCGACGTTCGTCGGCGTGGGCGGCCGCGTCCCCGCCGGGCGCAAGGCCGTGGTGCTGGACGCCGGCGGCACCAACTTCCGCGGCGCCTTGGTCGAAATCCCCCCGAAGGTCTCGTGCCGCGAGAACAGGCCGATGCCAGGCATCAAGGACGAAGTCGATGTCGAGACGTTCTACGGCGCGTTCGCCGACGAGGTCAAGCGGCTGCGCCCGCAGGCCGACACCGCCAAGATCGGCTGGTGCTTCTCGTATCCGGCGGAAGCCACGCCGGAGCTGGACGCCAGGCTGGTGCGCTGGACCAAGAACATCAAGGCACCCGGCGTGGTGGGGCAGTTCGTCGGCGCCGAGCTGCTCAAGCGCCTGGGCGGCGGCGAAATCGCCATCGTAAACGACACGGTCGCCACGCTGCTCGCCGCAAAGGCCACCGAGGGCGACAGGACCTACTCCTCTTACATCGGCTTCATCCTCGGCACGGGCACCAACTGCGCGTACGTCGAGCGCCGCGAAAACATCGCCAAGCTCGGCGACGCCGCCAAGGACTGCGCCAGCATGATCATCAACGCGGAGTCGGGCGGCTTCGCACGCATGGAGCAGAGCGCGTTCGACCGCGCCATGGACGCCAAGACCGTCCAGTGCGGGCAGAACGTCTTCGAGAAGATGATCTCTGGCGCGTATCTCGGCAACATCGGCCTCGAAATCTACCGCGCCGCCGCCAAGGCCGGAATGTTCTCGCGCAAGGCGGCGGACGCCATCAACGGCGTCGGCTCGCTGGAGACGATGGACTTCGACAACTTCTGCGCCTCCTACGTCAAGGAGGGGCGCGCCAATCCGCTCGACTCCGCCTTCGCCGACCATGACGACGCCAGGATGGCGCGCCGCCTCGGCATCCCCGTCTTCGAGCGCGCCGCCGTCCTCACCGCCGTGCATCTCGCCGCGTTCGCCATCAAGTCCGGCGCGGGCGAAAGCGAGGAGGCACCGATCGCCATCAACGCCGACGGCTCCACCTACTACAAGACGCGCGCCATCCCGTTCGGCGACACCGTCAAGAGGGAACTGGACAACATGCTCGGCCCGCGCAACGTCCACTACGAAATCACCCCGCAGGTCGATGACGCGCCGATGGTGGGCGCCGCGATCGCCGCGCTGATGTGAACGACACCGGCAAGCGCAGACGAACGATGAAAACGACGTTACTGATCATGGCGGCGGCAATCGCCGCCGCCGCCGTCGCCGACGAGGTCGACGGCATAGTGGCGCAGGTGGGCGACACCTCAATCCTCCGCAGCGAAGTCACGCGGAGGATGCGCCCCTTCGGGCAGCAGGCCGACGAGGACTACGACAAGCTGCTGCAGCAGATCATCGAGGAGAAGCTAATCCTCAAGGCCGCAGCCGCCGCCAAGATGACAATGCAGGAGTGGGTGATCGACAACCGCATACGCGAAATCACCGAGAAGTCGTTCGGCGGCGACCGCAACAGGCTGATCGAGGCGCTCGCCGCGGAGAAGCTGCCATACTCCGACTTCCGCCAGCGCATCAAGGAGGACCTGATCGTCACCGCAATGCGCTGGAACGCGATCGACAAGTATGTTGCGCCATCGCCGTCGCAGATGCGCAAGGAGTATCGCGACCATCCGGAGCGCTACCGCACGCAGGCCACGGTCACGGTCTCCGTGATACTGCTTCGCGACGGTGACGACCGCGCCGCCGTGGACGAGGCGCTCAAGACGGAGGATTTCGCCGCCGTCGCCCGCCGCTACAGCGCCGACACCCACGCGAAGGACGGCGGCCTCTGGAAAGACATTCGCCCGGAGGACGTCTTCCTCAAGGAGGTGTGCGACGAGATCGCCCGCCTGAAGGACGGCGAGACTTCCTCGTGGATCGAGCTGCCAGGCTGGGCCTTCCTCGTGCGCAGGGAGTCCGGCACGCCCGCCGCCGAGCGCTCCTTCGCCGACGCATACGACGACATCGAGCTGAATTGCCGCATGGAGCGCTCCGCCGAACTCTACAAGCGCTGGCTCGACCTGCTCAAAGCCGACACCTACATCAAGGTCTATTGATCCTCGGATGAAGCGGATTATCCTCCTGGGCGCGACGGGTTCCATCGGAACGAGCGCCGTCGATGTGGCGCGGACCCACCGCGACGAGTTTCGCATCGTCGCCGCCAGCGCGCTGCGCTCGCGCGAGAAGTGCGAGGCGATCGCCCGCGAGTTCGGCGCCAGGGCGTACGTTGGCGAAGACGCGGCTCTTCGCGCCGTGGAGGAGAACGACGCCGACATATGTCTGGTGGCGACCGTGGGGACGAGCGGCATCCTGCCGACGCTCGCCGCGATCGACAAGGGAATGGATGTCGCGCTCGCCACCAAGGAGGTGATGGTGATGGCCGGCGAGCTAGCCACCCGCCGCGCGCGGGAGAAGGGCGTGCGCTTCCTGCCGGTGGATTCCGAGCACTCCGCGATATTCCAGTGCCTCCCGCCGGCTCGCGGTCCGCAGTCTATCGACAGGCTGATCTTGACAGCGAGCGGCGGACCTTTCCTGGACGCGCCGGCCGACCTCGGCGGCGTGACCGTGGAGCAGGCCCTCGCCCATCCGCGCTGGAAGATGGGGCCGAAGGTCACGATCGACTCTTCGACGATGATGAACAAGGGCTTCGAGGTGCTTGAGGCCCGCTGGCTGTTCGACGTGCCGGCGGAGCGCATCGACGTGGTGGTGCACCCCGAATCGATCGTCCATTCGCTCGTCACGTTCGTGGACGGCGCGACGCTCGCGCAGCTCTCGCCGCCGGACATGCGCGTGGCCATACAGTATGCCTTGAGCGCGCCGCGCCGCCTCCCGGCGGAGCGCGAGCGGCTCGACCTGGCGGCGCTGGGGGCGCTGACTTTCCGCGCCCCCGATCCGGCGCGCTTCCCGTGCCTCGCGCTGGCCAAGGAGGCTGCGCGGCGCGGCGGCTGCGCCACCGCCGTGATGGCCGCCGCCGACGAATGGGCGGTCGCCGCCTTCCTGGCGGGCCGCATCCGCTACACGGAAATCGCGCAGCGCATCGAGGCGGCGCTCGACGCCGTCCCAGACTTCGAATGCGACAGCGTCGCGGCCGTCCTTGAGGCGGCGAAAAGGGCAACGGCTTTTCTGGAGAACAAGTGATATGACGGAATTCCTGCAACTCGCATCGCCCCATCTCGTGACGGCAGCCTACATCGCGCTGTGCCTGCTGCTCTTCTCCGTGGCCATAGCCATACACGAGTTCGGGCACTTCATCGTGGCGCTCTGGCTCGGCCTGCGGGTAGAGCGCTTCTCGATCGGCTTCGGTCCGGCCATCTTCAAGTGGCGCAGGGGCGGCGTGGAATACCGCGTATCGTGGATCCCGCTGGGCGGATACGTGCTGATCCCGGATATCGACCCGGAAGGAACCAAGGCGCTGGAAGGAGGCGGCGAGGCGAAAAAACGCGTCAGCATGCCGCCGTGGAAGGAAATCCTGGTCGCGGTGGCGGGGCCGGCGATGAACATCCTGCTCGCCGTCGTTCTCGCATTCCTGCTCGCCGCCGTTCCGCAGGCGAGGTTCGGCGAACTGCCCACGGTCGTCAACGGCTTCCTGGCGGACAAGGAAACCGGCGGCTGTCCGGCGGCGGACGCCGGAATGCGCCGCGGCGACCGCGTGGTCTCCGTCGGCGGCCACGCCGTCAATACGTGGTCTGAGATGCAGACCGAGGTGCAGATCGCCGACACGCGCCCCACGGAGTTCGTGGTGCTGCGCCGCGGCGAGCGCGTGGCGCTCACGCTCACCCCGGCGCGCGACGAGATCACCGGCGCGTGCTACATCGGCGCGCTCAGCCTCCCGAACGAGAGCAGGAGCTCGGCGTGGATGCCGGCGCGCAATCCGTTCAAGCAGCTGGCGTGGGACGCCGGCTCGATATTCCGCGCCCTCAAGGGGCTGGTCACGCCAAGCGAGATGAAGGCCACCGGCAAGGCGCTGGGCGGCCCGGTCATGATCGCCGAGGAGATTTACAATTCCGTCCGCCGCGACCTGTGGGACGGCCTCGGATTCCTGCGCTTCCTAAATGTCAACCTGGCCGTCCTCAACCTCCTGCCGATACCGGTGCTAGACGGAGGCTTGATCATGTTCGCACTGGTCGCGCTGGTCTTCCGCCGCCGCGTGCCGGAGAAGGTGGTGAACGCGCTTTCGACCTGCTTCATGGCGATCCTCGTCGGCCTCATGGGCCTGCTCATCTGCCGCGACTCGATGCGCTCCTGGCGCATCCACTCGCACAGGACGGCCGTGGCGGAGGAACGGACGGCGGACGACGGCAATGCAAAGGAGGACGATGCGGCGCATGACGCGAGCGCTGAGGGTCGGTAGCGTCCCGCTGGGCGGCGGCGCGCCTGTCGCCTTGCAGTCGATGGCGAACGCCGATCCGCACGACGCCGACGCCCTCGCCGCGCAGGCGGAGCGCTGCGCCGCGCTCGGTTGCGACATCTTCCGCCTCACCGTGCCGGACGTAGAAGCGGCGCGCACGCTGGGCGAAGTGCGCAGGCGCAGCCCCATGCCGCTCGTCGCTGACATCCATTTCGACTACCGCTGCGCGTTGGCGGCGATCGAGGCGGGCGTGGACAAGCTGCGCCTCAATCCCGGCAACATAGGCTCGCGCGAGCGCGTGCAGGCCGTCGCGCGCGCCGCCAAGGCAAAGGGCGTGCCGATACGCATAGGCGTCAATCTCGGCAGTCTGGAGAAGGATTTGGCCGCCAGGCTGGCCGAGCGCGGCAGGACGCCGCGGAACATCGCCGAGGCGCTGTGCGATTCCGCCCTGCGCCACCTCAAACTTCTGGAGGACGAGGGCTTCCGCGACGTCGCTATATCGGCCAAGGCGTCGGACGTCCAGTCCACCATCGCCACCTACAGGATGCTCGCCGACCGCACCGACTGCCCGCTGCATCTCGGCGTCACCGAGGCGGGGACGCTGCTGCCGGGCGCCGTGCGCTCGTCCGTCGCGATCGGCATCCTGCTTGGCGAGGGCATTGGCGACACGATACGCGTGTCGCTCACGGACAGGCCGGAGCGGGAGGTCCGCGTGGGCATGGAGATACTGCGGTCGCTTGGGATGCGCGAGAACGGCCCGTGCGTGACGAGCTGCCCGACGTGCGGGCGCACGAAGGTGGATCTGGTGCGCGTCGCCGCCGAGGTCGAAGAGGCGCTGGAGCGGCGCTATCTGGAGCGGACGCTCGCGGCCCGCTCGGCGGGCGCCGTCGCGCGGGCGTTTCCGCGCGTCGCCGTCATGGGGTGCGCGGTGAACGGGCCGGGCGAGGCGAAAGGCGCCGACGTGGCGCTGTGCGGCGCCGACGGGGAGTTTGTCCTTTACGTTAAGGGTGAACAGGTTTGCAGAGTGCGGGAGCGCGATGCGGCCGGAAAGGTCCTTGAATATGTCGATAATCTACGATAACATCGTGGCGTTCGCGGTGGCGTTGCTCGCCTGCGGATACGCTTGGCTCTACGGCGGCATTGTCGGCAGCGCGCTGCTGCCCGCCATCCCCTGGCTCACACTGCTGCTCCTCGAAGTGATGCTCTGCTTCCCGCAGCGCCATTCGGGGGAGAGCACCTACGCGGCGCGCGCCAGGGTGTGGCGGCATTTGAAGTCCGATCCTGCGACGTGGGTGGCGCTGGTGTTCTCGGCGCTGCTGATGATCCCATTCGTGAACAAGGCGCTCTGCCCGCTCTGCGACTATCCGGCGATCGTCGCCGGCGCAAGCGAGAGTGCTCCCGTGCCGTTCCTTCCGTCCTGCGTCAACAGGATGCACCACCTGAACGTGGTGGTGTGGTTCGTGCCGACCTTCGTCGCGATGCTCGCGGTCAGGCATTCGCTGCTGAAGCGAGGCAAACGCACCGTGCTGGAGATGATAGTGTGGAACGGCTTCGCCCTGGCCATGCTCGGCTTCGTGCAGAGCGTGATGAAGGCCGAGGCGCCGCTGTGGGGCGACTTCGAGGGGCCGAAGGCGTACTTCTTCTCCACGTTCGGCTACCCCAACATGGGCGGGGACTACTTCACGACGCTCTTCGCGCTCGCCGTCGGCCTGTGGCGCTGGCGGTTCGACGCGATACGGCGCGACGAGGCGCACGCCCGGCACCAGGGGACGGCGAAGTCCGGGCCTGGCTCGTTCTGGCACAAGCACTACATGCTGATCCCGGCCGTCCTTTTCTTCTTCGCCGCGCTAACCACGCTGTCGCGCGCGGCGATCATCCTCGTCACGCTCCTGGCGATCGTGTTCTTCATGCACACGTTCGTCTCGATATTCGTCACGCTCTCCAAGCCAAAGAGGGCGAAGGCGAGCGCGGTCAGCCTCTTCGCGATGGTCGGCATCGCCATGTTCGCCGCGTTCTTCACGCCGGACGACCTGCAGCAGGAGGTGAACACGCTCGGCACGGACGTCGTGCTGGACCGCGTCACCGGCAAGGGGCAGTACCATACGCGCGTAGCCTTCGAGGTCTTCAAGGACTACCCGCTGTTCGGCTGCGGCGGCTGGGGCTACAGCCACCTCTGCATACCTCGGATGCGCGAAGAAGAACGGCTCCAGATGGTTGGCGGCGCGAACGTCCACAACGACTACCTCCAGTTCATGGCCGAGCACGGCGCGTTCGGCTTCGGCTGTCTGGTGGCGCTGGTGATTATCATCCTCTGGCCCCTGGGAAGAGTGTGGAGGGTGCTGGTCGATTCCGTGCGTTTCGTCCCGCCCAAGTTCCAGCCCGCCAAGCCTGTCGCCATATTCGCGCTGCCGGCGCCGGTCTTCTGCATCCTCGCCGCGGCGTTCGCCACGTTCGTGCACGCTTTTGGAGACTGCCCCCTGCGCTGCCCGGCCGTGCTTTCGCTCTTCTTCATAGAACTGGCCGCCATGGACGGCTTCCTGCCCACGCTCCGCGAGCGCAAGGACTAGGCAGAGGGTAGATGGTAGCGGGTAGATGGTAGATGTAAAACGTTGTAAAGCACAAGGACTCTTATGGTAAAAGCAAACGAAAACTACAGGAAGATACAGGCAAGTTATCTTTTCACGGAAATCGCGCACCGCGTCTCGGCCCACCAGGCCGCCAACCCGGACGCCAAGATAATCCGCCTCGGCATCGGCGACGTCACCGAGCCGCTGGCGCCGGCCGTCGTCGAAGCCATGCACCGGGCGGTAGATGACGAAGCGAGCCGCGACAAATTCCACGGCTACGGCCCGGAGCAGGGATACGCGTTCCTGCGCGAGAAGGCGGCGGAGTTCGACTTCGCCAGCCGCGGCATCTCCATCGCCGCCGACGAAATTTTCATTTCCGACGGCGCGAAGTGTGACTGCGGCAACATCCAGGAGCTGTTCGCGCAGGACGTGGCCATCGCGGTCGGCGACCCGGTGTATCCCGTGTATGTCGATACAAACGTCATGGCCGGACGGACCGGCGCCAACGACGGCGGACGCTACGCCGGGCTGGAATACCTGACCTGCGACGCATCCAACGGCTTCGTGCCTTCGCCGGACGTGCTGAAGGACGCCGCGCGCAAGCCCGACCTGGTGTATCTCTGCTACCCCAACAACCCGACGGGCGCGGTCGCCACCAAGGAACAGCTGCAGGCGTGGGTCGATTGGGCCAGGCGCGAGAAGTCCATCATACTCTTCGACGCCGCCTACGAGGCGTTCATCCGCACTCCGGGCATCCCGCACTCCATCTACGAGTGCCAGGGCGCAAGGGAGTGCGCCATAGAGTTCCGCTCGTATTCCAAGACCGCAGGCTTCACGGGCGTCCGCTGCGGCTACACCGTCGTGCCCAAGGGGCTGGTCGCATACGCGGCAGACGGCTCCGCGGTCGAACTGCGCCCGATGTGGACGCGCCGCCAGACGACCAAGTTCAACGGCGCTTCATACATCACGCAACGCGGTGCCGAGGCGGTGTATTCGCCGGAGGGAGCGGCGCAGACCAAGGCGACGATCGACTTCTACCTGGAAAACGCCAAACTCGTAAAGGAGGCGCTGAAGTCGCTGGGCTACGTCGTGACCGGCGGCGACGACTCTCCGTATCTGTGGGTGGACGTGAAGGGCGATTCCTGGGAGTTCTTCGACCGTCTCCTCAAGGGCGCGAACGTCGTCACCACTCCGGGCGCTGGCTTTGGACGCGCCGGCGAGGGCTACATACGCATCTCCGCGTTCAACTCCCGCGCCAACGTCCTTGAGGCGATCGAACGCTTCAAGAAGGCCATAGGCTGAGGCCGCCGCAAATCCCCCAAACCCCTCAAACTTTTCAAGCTACTCAAGCTTCTCAAACCTCTCAAACCTTTCAAACTTCCCTGACATCCCAGACCATGAGTGAAATCAGAGTTCGTTTCGCGCCGTCGCCCACCGGCAAGGTGCACATCGGCAACATAAGGGCGGCGATCTACAACTGGCTGTTCGCAAGACACACAGGCGGCAAGTTCCTGCTCCGCGTCGAAGACACCGACATCGAGCGCTCGACGCCGGAAGCCATCAAGGCGCTCTTCGAGTGCATGGAGTGGCTCGGCCTCGACTACGACGAGGAGGTGTTCTACCAGACGAAGAACGTCAAGCGCCACCTGGAGGTGGTGGAGCAGCTCATCGCCTCCGGCCACGCCTACAGGGAAGAGAGGACGAGCCGCGACGGCAAGACCGGCGTCGTCACCATGTTCCGCATGCCCAAGGAAGGCATTATAGAGTTCGACGACATCGTGAAGGGCCGCATGGCGAAGAAGGCCGAGGACGTCCAGGACTTCGCCATAGTCCGCTCTGACGGTTCGCCGATATTCCACATTGCCAACGTAGTCGACGACATCGACCAGCGCGTGACGCACATCATCCGCGGCGACGACCACGTGGAGAACACGTTCAAGCACATCTGCATCTTTCGCGCGCTAGGCGCGCAGGTCCCCAAGTACGGCCATCTCTCGATGATCGTGAACCAGCAGGGCAAGCCGTATTCCAAGCGGGACGGCGCCGCGTTCGTCGGGGAGTTCCGCGAGCAGGGCTACCTGCCGGAGGCGCTGTTCAACTATCTGTTGCTGCTTGGATGGAACCCCGGCGACGACCGCGAGGTGCTGACGCGCGACGAGATGGTGCGGCTCTTCGAGTTGGAGAAGGTGCATGTCACCGCCGCGCGCTTCGACATCAAGAAGCTCCAGTGGATGAACGGCGAATACGTCAAGCGCATGCCGCGCGACGTCTTCGAGGCGGAGCTGCGCCGCCGCGTCGCCTCGGCCGGCCTCTCCATCCCGCAGGGCTTCGACGTCGCTTTCCTCGCCGACCAGATGCAGGTGCGCACGAAGTTCCTCTCCGACATGCCGGACAGCATTGCATATTTCTTCACGGACGACTACGCCATCGACGAGAAGGCGGTAGAGAAGCGGCTGCGCAAGCCTGGCGTGAAGGAGACCCTGGAGGACATGGTCCGGCGGTTCTCGGCCGTCGCGCCCTCCGACTGGACGGCGCAGTTCCTCGAGGCGCTCGTCAAAGAGCTGTCGCAGGGCGGCGGCATGGGCCCGTGGGTGCATCCCATACGTGTCGCCGTTTCGGGCCGCATGGAAGGCCCGGGGCTCTTCGAGATGCTGCAGCTGCTCGGCAAAGCCACCACCATCGCGCGTCTGCAGAAGACGGCCGCCGGGCTGTGAAGACGCTGCTCACAGGCTATCGTGCGGCCGACATAGACCGGAGGCTCGTCGCGGACTGCGGCGAAGTCACGTGCCACGTGCTCGACATCTACCACCGCCATGCGATAGAGAAGACGCACCACCTGAAGACGGTGTGCTCGCCGCATCTTCCCGAGGGCGACTGGGATGCCGTGAGATTCCGCACTGGGCCGAAACTGACCAGCGGCGAACTCGCCCTCGACATTCTCCAGGAGTGCAAGCGCGTCGCCGCCGGAAAGCCGGTCGTGGTCGATTTCGTCGGCAGGGAGCGCGACCGCAATTCTCTCGTGGAGAAGGTGTTCGGGAAGAACGCGCGCGAGCGCTCTTTCGAGGCGCGCTATACGGCGTCGGTGCAGGGCGCCGCCCCGATCGAACTCGTCTCGCTGCCGGGTTGCTTCTGCCATCGCCGCACCGACGAAGGCGGTCTCGCCCTCGCGGAAGTAGTAGTCGCGTCGTGCCGTTCCGGCGTCGCGCCGTCTGGCGGCGGGCAGACGGCGCCGGTCAGGTTCCTGGACATGGGGTGCGGCAACGGACTGGTCGGTTTCCTGGTGGCCGGCGCGCTGAAGCACGTCGAGCTGGTGATGGTCGATTCCCATTCCCGCGCGGTGGAGGCGGCGAACATCAATTCACGCAATCTCGGCATCCCTGCGGAGGTCATACTGGCCGACGAAGGCACCCCCTCGCGCATGGACGCTTCCTTCGACATATTCGCCGGGAATCCTCCATACTACAGCGAATACCGCATCGCCGAAGTCTTTTGCGAGACAGCGAAAAGGGCGCTCAAGCCCGGCGGACACTGCTTCCTGGTCTGCAAGAACGCCGATGGTCTGCGTCCGGTGGTTGAGCGTTATTTCTCCGGCGTGGAGACGATTCCGCGTCGCGGCTACGCCGTGCTCCATTGCGTCAGAAGCTAGCCGCCGCGTGACGGCAACGGCATTGGCCGTCCTTTCATGATTTTCCGA
>CAMOIK010000007.1 GCA_946615875.1 uncultured Verrucomicrobiota bacterium
ATGCCGCCCGGCGTTCGCGGCAGACTGGCATTTTGCATAATCGACTATATAGAGAGGCGACGAGTCTATATCTGGAGATACGACAGACCTCCAGGAGCAGCGCCCGCGGCATTGACGCGGGGCGGCGCTATTTGCTATAATAGGCGGCATGGACTCCAAGACCGTCAAATCACGCCATGTATTGGTGTGGATAACGCCTGCTTACCAGCCGAGACTGGCCGGTATCGCCCGCTACGCCCGCCAGAACGGCTGGCATCTGACGATCCTAGACCGCATCGCCCGCCGTCCCGTGGGATGGAGCGGCGACGGCGTGATAGTGACAATCCGCGACAACCCGGAGCAGATCGCGTTCGTGCGCTCCGTCCGCCGCCAGGGCATACCGGTGGTGGATCTGACTTTCAACCATCCCGAACTGCACATTCCGCGGGTCAGCGGCGACCACGCGGCGATGGGGCGCATGGCGCGCGAGCATTTCGAGAGCCGCAACTACCGCAGTTTCGCCTGGTTTTCCACCACTTGGCAGAACGTGCACCGTCTGCGCTACGAGGCGTTCGCTCGCACACAGGACGGCATGGCGGACGTGCCGCGATGGGTGCTTTCGGAGGAGGCGCCGCAGGACAAGCTGGACGACTTCGCATGGTTCGACGCATGGCTGGGCGAGCGCCTGAAGGCGGCGCAGAAGCCTCTCGCGCTGCTCGCCTACGACGATGCTGACGCCGCGCGCGCCCTCGACGCCTGCCTGTCGGCCGGCCTTTCCGTGCCGAAGGACGTGGCAATCGCGGGCATTGGCGGCGACAGGCTGATATGCGAAAGCCAGGTCGTGCCCATAACGTCCATCGAACACGACCAGGGCGGGACCGGCTACGAGGGCGCGAAGCTCCTGGACTCGCTGATGCACGGCCGCCGCGCACCTGCAAAGCCCATCCTCATCCCGCCCAAACGCATAACCATACGGGCCTCGAGCGATTTCATGGCCGCCCGCAGCCCCTACGTGCACAAAGCGCTGGACTTCATCCGCCAGAACCTGGACCGTTCCTTCGGGCTTGAGCAGGTCGCGGCGGCGGTGGGGGTGTCGAGGGCGACGCTCAGCCGGGTATTCACCGGCGAGGTGGGCAGGCCGCTTGGCAACGAAATACTGCGCCAGCGCATCGAATACGCCAAACGTCTGCTGTTGGCGGGCAACCTCAGTGTCGCGCAGGTCGCATACAAGGCGGGCTTCTGCAATCCGCCCTACTTCTCCAACACCTTCAGGAACTTCACGGGCCTCACGCCGCGCGAATGGCTGATGGGCGAAAACGCGGCCAAGGGAGAGAACAACTGGTAGTTGGTAGAGGGTAGAGGATAGATGGTAGTGAGAAGATGGTAGATGATAGAGGGTAGATGGTAGTACCATCTACCAACTACCAACTCTCTCTACACGGAGCGGCGGGCGACGAGCGGGGCGTCCACCAGGATGGAGCGAGGGGCGAGAGCGGGATCGCGTATGCGCTGCATCAGCGACGCCACGGCGATTCCGGCGAGCGTCTCCACCGGCTGGTGGATGGTGGCGAGCGGAGGATTGACGAGTCTGGCCAGTTCGCCGTCGTCGAAGCCCGCCACGCGCACGTCCTGCGGCACGCGCACCTTGAGGCGGGCGAGCACCTGCATCAGCTTGGCGGCCGTCGGGTCGTTGCGGCACACAAAGCCGTCCGGCGCGTTCCTGCCGCGCATGAGGCGCTCGAACAGCGCCGTGTCGCCGGGGTCCGCCTCTATCACGTTGGCGCTTTTCCAAGGGAGGCCGGCGTCGAGCGCAGCCTGAGCCACGCCCTGTATGCGGGCGCGTATGGTGTTTGCGTAGTTGGCGTGCGTGAGGAAGCGCAGACGCCTCGCGCCCGTCTCTATCATACGCCTTGCGATGCGGTATCCGGCCTGCACGTTGTCTATGCCCACGAGATCGTATCCGCTCCTTGCGGGGAACGGCAGGTAGTCTCGGTCGAGCAGCACCACGGGTATCTTGCGGCGGGCGAGGATCGCCAGCACCTCGCGCGTCGCCTCCGAGGACTCGGGGATCAGATCGACCGGCTCCAGCAGCACGCCGGCCGTGCGCCGCTCCGCATACGCCTCGGCGAGCGCCACGGCCCACCGCCCGCGGTCCGCCGCGTCGGGCGCGGATACGTCGCCCAGCAGCACGTCGTAGCCGGCCGAGCGCGCCTTGGCCGCGATCGCGTCGCAAAGCCGCGTGAAGAAGTCTATCGTCCGGTAGTCGGGCGCGATGATGCCTAATGCGCCGGTGGCGTTCTTCGCGGCGAAGGTCAGGAACGACCCCGAGCCGGCGCGCGATTCCAGCAGCCCGCCGCGCTTGAGTTCGCGCAGGGCTCGCTCGATCGTCGGGCGGCTCGCGCCGAAGCGCCTGGCCAGGGCCTCCTCGCTCGGAAAGCGAGCCGCGTGCGCGTATTTGCCGGCGAGGATGTCGCGCCGCAGGGCGTCCGCGATGGAGAGATACTTGGATTCGCTCTTCTTCATGCCGGGATTATAGCATATTTCCAGCGAACCAAGCAAACCTGACAAAGCAGGTTTTTCGGCGGCGCGGCGGCGCGGTTCCGGCGCGTCCCGACCTGCCTTTGCAGGTTTGTGCGACAAAGGGGTTGCGGCGCACGGGGAGATTGTGGTAGAATATGGGCATGAAAACTGGCGGAAAAGTCGTGGTGCTAGGCTCCACCAACACGGACATGGTGATAGCAGGAAGGAAGCTGCCCGCTCCCGGCGAGACGGTGTGCGGCGGGCGTTTCATGATGAATCCCGGCGGAAAGGGAGCCAACCAGGCGGTGGCGGCGGCGCGCCTGGCCGCCGCCAAGGGCGCGTGCACGTTCATCGCGAAGGTAGGCGACGACCTCTTCGGGCGGGAGACCGCCGCGCGCATGAAGAAGGACGGCATTCGCACCAGGCTCGTGGTGGATGAGAAGGAGCCTTCGGGCACCGCCCTTATCCTCGTCGATGCCAAGGGCCAGAACGTCATCTCCGTGGCGCTGGGCGCGAACGGGACGCTCGCCCCGCAAGACGTCGCGCCTTTTAAAAAGGATATAGAGGGCGCGGCGGTGCTGGTGATGCAGCTGGAGACGCCGGTCGAGACCGTGGAATGGGCGGCGAAGACCGCGCGCGCGGCGGGCGCGGCGACGATCCTCAACCCGGCCCCGGCGCGCAAACTGCCGCGTTCGCTCTATCCGCTCATAGACTGGATCACGCCCAACGAGACGGAAGCCGAAATCCTCACGGGCATCAAGGTGACGGACGCCGCAGGCGCGGCGGAGGCGGCCGCCGTCCTCAAGAAGCGCGGCGTGGGCCACGTGGCTATCACGATGGGCTCCAAGGGGGTGTTCTGCGGCGACTGCGGCAGGCTCTTCCCGTGCCGCAAGGTGAAGGCCGTGGACTGCGTCGCCGCCGGAGACACCTTCAACGGCGCGTTCGCCGTGGCTCTGGCGGAGGGGCGGAACTGCGAGGAGGCCGTGGCCTTCGCGCAGAAGGCCGCCGCCATCGCCGTGACGCGGCCCGGCGCGCAGTCGTCGATACCGTTCAGAAAGGAGATAGCGTAATGTATTCGTGCGGAAACTATGCGCTCGCTGTCGCGTTCTGCGTCGTGACGATGCTGTGCTGGGGCAGCTGGGGCAACACGCAGAAACTCGCGGGCAAAACCTGGCGCTACGAGCTCTTCTACTGGGACTACGTGATCGGCGTGCTGCTGTTCGCCATCGTCTCCGGCCTGACCGCCGGGTCGTGGGGTGGCGGCGCGTGGAGCTTCGCCGCCAACCTGTCGCAGGCCTCCGCCGCCAACATCGGCTCGGCCTTCCTCGGCGGCATCGTCTTCAACGCCGCCAACATCCTGCTCGCCGCCGCGATCTCCATAGCCGGCATGAGCGTGGCCTTCCCCGTCGGCATAGGGCTGGCGCTGGTGCTGGGCGTCGTCGTGAACTACGCCGCCGCGCCGAAGGGCGACGCCACGCTCCTGTTCGGCGGCGTCGCGCTCATCGTCGCCGCCATCCTGTGCAACGCCGCCGCTTACGGCATCAAGGCGGCGGGCTCCCGGGGCGCCAAAGGCTCCAAGGGCATCGGCAAGGGCATCGCCCTTTCCCTCCTCTGCGGAACCCTCATGGCTTTCTTCTACCGCTTCGTCGCGCGCGCCATGGACATGGACTTCGCGGCGGCGGCGCCGCGAAGCGGCATGATGACGCCATACTCGGCGTTCTTCGTGTTCGCGCTGGGCATCTTCGCGTCCAACTTCGTTTTCAACGCCATCGCCATGCGCCACCCGGCGAGCGGCGGGCCGATCACGGAAAAGGAGTATTTCAAGGGCGGCTTCGCGATACACCTTGTGGGCGTGCTGGGCGGCCTCGTCTGGGGACTGGGCAACGGCATCAACCTGGTGGCAGCGGGCAAGGCCGGCGCCGCGATCTCCTACGGACTGGGACAGGGCGCGACGCTCGTCTCCGCCCTCTGGGGAATACTCGTCTGGCGGGAGTTCAAGGGCGCGCCGAAAAAGGCCGCCATGCTCAACTTCGCCATGTTCGCGCTGTTCCTGGCGGGCCTCGCGCTCATCATCAAGGCTGGAAACTGACGCCATGCGGAAACTCCTCGCAGCCTGCGCCGCAGTCTTCGCCGCCGCCGCTCTCCGCGCCGAGCCGGTCAAGATCATATTCGACACCGACATGATAACCGATTTCGACGACGTCGGCGCGCTCGCCTGCCTCCACGCGCTCGCGGACGCCGGGGAGTGCGAAATCATCGCCACGGTAAGCTCCACGCGCGGCAACGCCTCCGTCGGTGCGATCGAGGTGATCAACCGCTACTATGGCCGCGCCGACCTGCCGGTGGGCGCGCCAAAGGGGATGGGAGTATTGGGCGAGAAGGCCGGCGCATGCGAAAAGGTCGATCCCGCCGCGCCGCTGGGCGGGCGCACTGGCAACGACGGCGGGCACTACAAGTATCGCAAGCTGCTCGCCGACTACCCTGGTTGGTTCCGCCACGCAGACGCCGACGACGCGCCGGACGCGAATGAAATCTACCGCCGCGCGCTCGCCGCTCAGCCCGACGGCAGCGTCGTCGTCTGCTCCGTCGGCTTCCTGACAAACCTCCGCCGCCTGCTGGAGACTCCGCCGGACGCCATCTCGCCGCTCGACGGACGCGCACTCGTGGCCGCGAAGGTGAAGAAGTGGGTGGCCATGGCGTGCCGCTATCCCGCAGGCAAGGAATACAACGCGAAATGGGACGCGGAATCTTCGCGCATCGCTCTGGAGAACTGGCCTACGCCAGTCGTGTTCAGCGACTTCGAGTACGGACGCGACGTGTTCGCAGGCCGCGCCATCGCCGAAACGCCGGACCCCGGCCCCGGCCGCAACCCCGTGCGAGACGTCTTCGCGGGCAACATCCCAAGCCGCGCCGAAATCGCCGCCGATCCGGCAAAGTGGCTGCGCCGCTCCTTCGGAACGGGCGGCAGGAGCGCATGGGACGAGACGGCCGTGCTGGCCGCAGTCAGGGGCGAAGAGACTTACTTCAACGTCAATCGCGGCAGATACCGCATCGTCGCCGCCGACGGCGCAGACGAATGGGCGCCCGACGAGAACGGCCCGCACGTGCGCATCACCGAGAAACTTCCAAAGGCAGAGGTCGGGCGCATCATCGACGGGCTGATGCTCCGTCCACCGAGAGCACACCGTCTATCCACACCCGACAACTGACACAACCACACATACGAAAGGAGCACATCCATGAGGGCGAAACTTGCCAAAATACAGGGGAGGGGGAGGGCGTTTCGCGCGGTTTTCTGCGCGGCGACCGCTTTCGCCGCACTCGCCGCCACCGCGACGACCTACTACGCCAAGCCGGACGGCGATGACACGAAGGACGGACTTTCATGGGAGAACGCCGTCACCATCACGAACGGATTTGCGAAAGTGAACGGCAAGAACACGGCCGGACTGGAACTCGTCCTCGGACGCGGGACATACAAGCTGCCCGCAGGCATCGGCTGCAACGGCGGCAATACGGAGGCCAACAGAGTCGTGGTGCGCGGCGAGACGGGCGATCCAGGAGACGTCGTGCTGGATGCTCAGGCCAAGGCACGGTGTCTGCGACTCAACAAGTACATAACGGTTTCTGGTCTGACAGTGTCCAACGGCGTGACAAGCACCAGCTACCCGGCGGGAGGCATACGCTTCGCCGGCGCGTCGGTCGAGAACGGCGGCACATACGAAATCGTGGTATCCAACTGCGTAGTGACGTGCTGCAGGAACGTCTTCACCGCCGAAGATGATCGCAACGGCGCAGCAGTCGGCCTCTACGGGCACAACCTCCTCGTCGATTCCGTGATCAAAGGCAACACCGCCGACTGGCGCGGCGCGGGCGTCCTGCTCGTGGCGAACACCGAGACTACAAAGGGGCTGCCGAAGATAAAGGGCTGCCGCATCGAAGGAAACACGTCGGCGAAAGGCGGCGCAGGCATCTATGTGGCCGACTACTCCAACGCCAAGCCGGCGGCTTACACCGCTTCCTCCGCCTCGTCGGACGTGGCGGAGATCGAAGACTGCACGATCGTGGATAACGAGGCAAACGGAGAAGGCGGCGGCGGCCTCTATTGCTTGGACGACATCGACGTGAGGCTGACGCGCTGCGTCGTCTCGAACAACACCGCCGCCACGGGCGGCGGCGGCGTCCGCCAGCAGAAGGGTGTGCTGAGGCTGGCGGACTGCACGTTCGCGAAGAACGCGACGTCAGGCAACGCCGGCGCGGTCGATCTCGTGCCAAGCGCCGATCTGGAGCTGCGCGCGGCGAACACGCTCTTCAGGGAGAATACGGCGGCAGGCGGCAGCGGCGCGGTCCGCGCCTACCAGAAAGCCCGTGCGTTCTTCGACGGCTGCCGCTTCGAGGGCAACAGCGCAGAGGGCGACGATAGCAATGGCGGCGGCGTGTACCTTTCGGGGCAGGCGACGGGCAAATACGGCTACTGCTCCGTATCCAACTGCGTCTTCGCGTCCAACACCTGCAACGGACGCGGCGGCGCGCTCGCCGGCACGTGGGGTGAATGGTTCCATGGCGCCATCGCGAACTGCACGTTCACGAACAATCAAAGCCGCATCCAGGGCGGCGCGCTGTGCATCCGCGAGGTGGCCAAATCAAACGACGCCGAGAACACGTCGCCGGCCGCCATACGCAACTGCCTCTTCGCCTTCAACGGCACGACAGCGACAACCGCCGAATCGAACGGCGGCGGCGTGTATCTCTGCACCAACGCCGACATGGTCATGGAGAACTGCACCATAGTCTCGAACAACGTGCCGGCATATGGAACGACGAACGTGAGCGGCGGCATACACCATCGCTGGGGCGCGACCCTCAAGAACTGCATAGTGGCGTTCAACACCGTCGGCGGCGCCCCAGAGACGGACAGCAAGTGGTGCGTCGGTCAGAGCAAATACTACGTGAACTGCTGCAGCACGTCGGCACAGTCGCGCTTTGAACAGGAATACGGCAGCTTCGCGGCAGACCCGAAGTTCGCCGACGCAGCGCACGGCGACTTCACACTGCGGTCCTCCTCGCCCTGCCGCGACGCCGGCGCGGCGGCGGACTGGATGACGGACGCGGCCGACCTCGCGGGCAACGCGCGCATACTCGGCGCGGCGCCCGACATCGGCTGCTTCGAATACCTCTCGCCCGCAGGGCTGGTCATACTCGTGCGCTAGGCGCAGGCAAACGGGAGATGTGGAAAGGTGATGGAATGATGACGCGACGCGAATTCATGGGCGCGCTTGCAGGCGCGGCGGCGCTGAGGCCGGGCGTTTCCGCAGGCGCTCCGGAGCCGCGCCGCACCCTTCGCACCGGCGTATTCGTGGCCGGCGCGGGGCCCGCCGGATTCGTCGCCGCCATCGCCGCCGCGCGAGGCGGCTCGCGCGTCACGCTAGCCGAAACATTTGGTTTTCCGGGCGGGATGGCCACCGCCGGACTTGTAGGCCCCATCTCGAAGTTCAATTTCGCCGGGCGTCGCGTCGTGGGCGGCATCGCGTGGGAGTTCGTGGAGCGCATGGCATCTCTTGGCGGCGCGATAACGGATCTGCCGAAAGGCAACGTCCCCTTCGAGGCGGAAACCTACCGGCGCGTTGCGCGCGAAATGCTGGAAGAGGCCGGCGTGGAGTGTCTTTGGCAGACGCAGGTCTGCGGCGAGCCGGAGCTTTCAGGCGATGGCGCCATCCGCGCCGTCACGCTTTCCACCGGCGGTTTCCTGACGCGCCTGGAGGCAGACCGCTTCATCGATTGCACGGCCTCTGGCGCCATTGTCGGCCACCACGGTTTCGGCGCGTTTCGTTCGGCGCGCGGCGCGGCGCAGCCGCTTTCGCTTTGCTTCATCCTGGGCGGTGTGGACACCGAAAAGGCGCGCGTCCTCGTGCGGAACGACAACGAGCGCTCGCGCAATCCGGCGCTCGGCAAGGCGCTTGAAAAGGCGATGGCCTCGGGGCGCATCCGTTCGTTCGGCGGGCCGTGGGCGGTGTGGGGGAGCACCATGCGGCCGGGTTTCGTCAGCGTGAATGCAACGCGCGCCGAAGCCTCGGATGTCACAGACCCTCTTGAAATCGCTTCCGCCACGGCGCGGATGCGCCGCGAAATACCAACGGTGATAGACGTGATGCGCGAGGCGGACGATGCGTTTCGCAATGCATATCTCGTCCAGAGCGCAACCGCGGCGGGATTTCGCGAATGTCGCGAAATCGCAGCCCTCCATCGCGTTGCGGCGCACGAGTTCGTCGCCGGCGGACATCCCGACGATACGATTGCGATTGCCGCGCATCCGATGGATCGCCATATCGCCGGCACCAGCGCCCAGAGCCTGA
Source organism: uncultured Verrucomicrobiota bacterium (assembly GCA_946615875.1). GTDB lineage: Bacteria > Verrucomicrobiota > Kiritimatiellia > RFP12 > UBA1067 > UBA1067. Next base: position 8,853 of record CAMOIK010000007.1, read on the forward strand.
CGTTTCTGGAGCATCCCGGCGCGATACCGCTTTCCGCGCTCGTATCGGCGAAGTGCCCGAATCTTTTCGCGGCGGGTGCGCTTGTCGCGGCGGAGCCGGAGCCGTTTGCGTCGATCCGCGTGCAGGCGCAGTGCATGGCGACCGGCGAGGCTGCCGGCACCGCCGCAGCGTTCAAGCCAGGCGAAGATGCGCGGCGGCTCGATTTCGCCGCCATCGCCGCCAATCTCGCCAGGAAAGGCGCAATAGTGAAAGCTTGAAAGGAAGAAAAGAGGAAAGAAGGAATGGCATGAAAGCAACCAGAATGTTCTGCGCCGCGGCGCTGCTGTGCGCCATGGCTGCGCGTGCCGCAGACGGCATGCTGACCGAAGCGAACTCGCAGGTGATAAAAGATGTCGAACTCGAAACCGAGTTCGTGGTGTGCGGGGGCGGGCCGGCGGGGCTTTGCGCCGCCGTCGCGGCCGCGCGCCACGGCACGAAGGTTGTGCTGCTGCAGGCGCGGCCGATGCTCGGCGGCAATATGTCCAGCGAAATGCGCATGGGCGTCATGGGCGCGTATGGCGACGAGAACAAGGAGGCGGGCATCTTCGAGGAACTGCAGTTGAAGAACTTCTACTACAACCCGCTCCTGCGCTACACCATCTGGGACGACGTGATGCTTTCCACAGTCGTCATGGAGCCGAACATCACGCTGCTCCTCAATACCTGCGTCGATGGCGTCGTCATGGATGGCGGGCGCATCGCCGCCGTGAAGGCGTGGAACGGCGACGCCTACACGCGCTATGTCGTGAAGGGGCGGTATTTCGCCGACTGCACCGGCGACGGCATCCTGCGGCTCTCCGGCGCGAAGTTCCGCCACGGCCGCGAGCTGCCTTCGGAGTTCAACGAGACGTATCTGGAGCAAGGCGGCGACGCGAAGACGATGGGCAACTCCATCCTCCTCCAGCTGCGCCGGACGAAGGAGCACCGCCCGTTCACGCCGCCGCCGTGGGCGCACAAATACACCGACGCGGATTTCGCGCATCCCGACGAGCCGCTGCCGCCCGGCGCCATGCGCCTCAACTACAAGCGCCCGTATCCCGAGCGCAACAACTTCTGGTGGATCGAGATCGGCGGCAACCTCCACACCATACACGACGCCAACGACATACAGCTGGAGCTCAAGAAGATAGCCTACGGCGTGTGGGCGTACATGAAGAACCACCCGGACGGCCGCGCGAAGGGCTACGAACTCGACTGGATCGGCTCGCTCCCGGGCAAGCGCGAATCTACGCGCTTCGTCGGCCCGCACATCCTCACGCAGGGCGACGTGCTTTCCGGCGGGCACTTCGAGGACGTCGTGGCCTACGGCGGCTGGAAGCTCGACGACCACCATCCGGACGCCTTCGAGAGCAAGACCCACTCGTCGGTCGAATACGAGTGCCCGTCTCCCTTCGGCATCCCGTTCGACTGCCTCTACTCCGTAAACGTGCCAAACCTGATGTTCGCGGGGCGCGACATCTCAACGACCCACATGAGCTTCTCGGCGACGCGCGTCATGGCCACGTGCGCCGCGTTAGGCCAGGCCGTCGGCACCGCCGCTTCGCTGCTCGTCAAGTATGGTATTGACCCTGCGCAGCTCAGACGCGAGCGCATCGCCGAACTCCAGACGATGCTGGAGGACGACGATTGCATGCTGCCTTTCAGGTGGCGCAAGGTCTCGCCGCTCACCGCAGAGGCGCGGTGCGCCGACGACGTCGCGATTCTCAAGAACGGCATCGACCGCAACTACGACGGGAAGGACAACGGCGTGTGGACGGACGCGGGCGAGGAGAAGATCGTATATTCGTGGGACGCGCCAAAACGCATTTCCGGCGCGCGCCTCGTCTTCGACTCCAAAATGACCTTCACCGGCAAGCGCATGCGCAAGCTGGAGGCGACTGTCACTCCCGCCAAGATGCCGGAGATGCTCGCCAAGGGCTTCCGCATAGATGCGCGCGTGTGCGGAGAGTGGAAGACCGTCTTCTCGGACGACTGCAACTTCCTGCGCTTCAGGAAGGTGGCGTTCGAGCCGGTCGAGGCGGACGCCCTGCGCCTCGTCGTCACCGAGTCGTGGGGCGGGAAAGGCGAGAAGGCCCATGTGTTCGCGTTCGATGCGCTGTAGGGCGATCGGCCGGGCGCTCCCGGCGCTGGCGGCGCTCGTTTTTGCTGGGTGCCGTATTGCGCCCGTGCCGGGAAGCGTCCCCCGGCCGTTCTCCATCGGCCTTGAAGCGCTCGATCCGTCGGGCGGCCACGTGCAGGGGATCGCCGCCGCGCCGGACGCGCTGTACGTGGCGCAGCAGACTCGCATCGCAAAGCTCGATTGGCAGGGGCGCGTTCTGAAGACGCGCGCCGTGCCAAGGCATACCGGCGACCTTTGCTGGCATGGCGGCTTTCTCTACACCGCGCTTGCAAAGGACGGAAAAGGCTTCATCCAGGTCTATGATTCCAATCTGAACCTTGTGCGCGAGAAGCCGCTGGATCGCGGCATCGACGGCATCGCGATCCTCGATGGCATCCTTTATCTCGGCATGGGCGCCGCGCACGGCCAGCCGTCGGCGAAACCGCACCGCGCGAACATCCTTGGGCGGTTCTACGCCGATACTCTTGAAGAGGCCGCGCCGCGCGCCGAGTTCGACTACGGGCACTATACGAAGTACGGCTTTCAGAACATTACGACGGACGGCGAGCGGCTTTACGGAACATTCTACTCTGTCAAAGGCTCGCCGCAGGTGGCCGTGTTCGACAAAAACCTGCGCCTCGAAAGAACGCACCGCCTGAAGGCAAACCAGGGGCTGGACGCGCTGCCCAGGGAACTCGTCGGCGGCAGGACGCTCTTCATCCGCGCCACGACGCAGCGCGGGGACGACGGGAAGATCGCGGGCTGCGCCTTCGATTTCTGGGAACCGGGCAAAGAGACCGCGCGGTGCGACTGAGGCGGCGGCCGCCGCAAACGCACCGCAACACTGCGGGGCGAAAATATGATATAATCTGCGCCATGAAGATCGGGATATTCGGCGGGAGCTTCAACCCTGTGCACAACGGACACGTCGGAATCGCCAGGCGGGCGGTGGACGATCTAGGCCTCGACCGCCTGCTCGTGGTGCCTGCGGCGGAAAGCCCGTTCAAGGCCGGAGAGCGCCAGGCGCTGGACGGCGAGACGCGCCTCATGCTCGCGCGGGCGGCGTTCAACGGCATCGAACGCGTGGAGGTGGACGGGCGCGAGGTGGCGCGCGGCGGCGTGAGCTACTCCATCGACACGGTGAAGGAGATCGCCGCCGAGAATACAGGCGCGGAGCTTTTCTTCATTGTCGGCGAGGACTCCGTCGAGGGGCTGCCGCGCTGGAAGGACTACGAGACGCTCAAGACGCTCTGCGCGTTCAAAGCCTACCCGCGCACCGCGGAATCCTCCACGGAAATACGGCGGCGCATGGCGGCCGGCGAGGACATCGCCGACCTCGTCCCCGAAGCGGTCGCCCTCTTCATCCGCCACGCGGTGCACGAGAACGGCGACGCGAAGATTGTCGCGGCGGTCCGCGCCGGTTTGGTGCGCAAAGGCGGCTTCTGCCCGTGCCGGCTGCCGAAGCTGCCGGAGTTCTTCTGCCCGTGCGCCGAGTTCAAGGGGCAGCTGGCCGACCCGGCGTATCACGGGCTGTGCCACTGCCGGCTCTACGACAAACCGTGACGAGAGGCGCGAATGATCTACGCCGTGATCTCCGACGTCCACGCGAACGCGAGCGCCTTGCGGAAGGTGCTGGCGGATGCGTGGAAGGAGGGGGCGACGCGGATCGTGTGCCTCGGCGACGTGGTCGGATACGGACCCGAGCCGGCGCAGGCGGTGACCGCCCTGCGCGTCGAGAAGGCGGCCGTGGTCGCCGGCAACCATGACGATGCCGTATCGGGACGCGCCGCCTCCGACGGCTTCAACGCGCTGGCGGCCGACGCGGTGAGCAGGCACCGTGCCGCGCTACGCGACGACGAGCGAGAGTGGCTGGGGGCGCTGCCCTACATCACCAACCTCGAAGGCGGCGCCGTGGGAGTGCACGGCGATCTCACGGCGCCGATGGAGTTCCGCTACATAGAGACGACGGACGACGCGGCGGCCAACTTCGCAGTCTGCGCCAACACGCTCATATTCGTCGGGCACACGCACGAGCCTTGCCTCTTCATAACCGGCAAGAGCGGCAAGACCTACAAGACGAAGCCACAGGATTTCACGGTCGAGCAAGGCAAGCGCTACATCGTGAACGTCGGCACGGTGGGCTATCCCCGCGAAGAGAACGGCGTGTGCCGCTCTTCCTACGTGCTCTACGATTCCGACAGGAGCGAAATCAGGTTCCGCTTCCTGCCGTTCGCCGTGTCCAGCGTGATGCAGCGCGGCCGACCGCCGGAGGCCGGGGCGCGCGCGGAAGACGCCGGGCGGGCCGGCATCGACGCGGAGAGCCGTCGGCAAGGGAGGATCGTGGCGGCGGCGATGTGCGCGATCGTGGCGATCTTCGCGCTGACGATGCTGTTCGTAGCGGGGCGCGGACGGCGCGGCGGGGAAAGCCCGTCGCTGCCGACGGTAAAGAACGTCTCACCGGCGAAGGTCGAGGTCGGCAGGGTCTCCGGCCCCGTCAAGGAGGTTTACTACATACAGGGCGAGAAGGCGCTCTATCCCAACCTGTGGCTCGCGCCGAAATCCGATCCGGCCATCCTCACCGTCACGTTCCTCAGCCAGCCGGGCGCGACGATAGGCGAGAAGGCGTTCCCGGTGAAGGAGTCCAAGACGATGCGCATGCCCGTCCCGCCCGGCACGCACCGCGTGGAGTTCACCGTCGTCCCGGAGAAGAAAGGCGGAAATCTCGTCATCAGGCGCTTCACGCCGTCTTCGCGCAAACTGAAGTGACGGCTTACCCGGTCCGTGCGGCGACGGCCCGGCCGAGCGCTATGCGCATAGCAGGCAGGCGCCGGCGACTATCGCCGCGAGCGCGATGCCTTTGCGCACGAGGTTCTTTTCGCGGAACACCGCGCCACCAGCCAGGAACGTGCCGATCGTGCTTGTCCGGCGCAAGGTGGAGAGTATCGAGATTTTCGCGTCGGGCGCCGAGACCGCGGTGAAGTATAGGAAGTCGCTGAGCGCGAGCAGCAACCCGACGGCCGGGATGCTCCAGCGCCATTTCAGCGGAGTCGCGTCGCAGCGCCTGGCCACGATGCAGGCGGCAGCGTAGATGAGCGCCATGCAGCCCATGAACCACAGCAGAACGGCGTCCGGGGCGATGTGCAGCGAATGCAGGAGATGCTTGTCGTAGAGTGCGCTGGCCGCGCCGAACAGCGTGGCGCCCAGCGCGAGCACGATCGACGGCGTGTGCAGCGTGTATCCTTCGCGGCGAGTCGCGAGCGAGAAGGCGCAGAAGCCTGCGAACGCCAGCGCGAAACCGGCCGCCTGGACGGCGCTCGGGACTTCGGCGAACAAGAACAGCGCGGCGAGCGTGGTCCACATCGGTCCTGTGGCGCGTATCGGGGCCATGACCGTGAGGGGCAGGGTCTTGAGCGCCCAGTAGGCCAGCGCCCAGCTCGTCGCGACGATGGCGGACTTCACCGCCAGCAGCGCGACGTGCGCCGCCGGCAGCGAGAGGGCGGCGCCGAGCCGCCCCCTGAGCGCGAGCGCGGCGGCGGTGGCCGCCAACCCCGTCGACGTCGTCATCAGCAGCACGGTGAACGTGCGGTTGCCCTCGGCGCTGTGCTTCTTGCACAGGTCGTAGAGGGAAAGCGCCGCCGCCGAGCCGATTATGCAGCCTAGCCAGGACATCTTCTGAACTTGGGGTTGCAGCCGGCGACCACCAGCGCCACCTCGCCCTTCACCTTGACGTCCCTGTATTGCGCCGCCAGGTCGGAAAGATAGCCGCGCGAAACGCGCTCGTGGAGTTTCGTCAGCTCGATGCACACGGCCGCCTCGCGATCGCCCAGCGCGTCCAGCGCCGCCTCGAGCGTGGCCGCGATGCGGAAAGGCGATTCGAAGCAAATCAGCGTGTGCTCCTTGTCGGCATCCTCGGCGAACCAGTTGCGCAGGGCGCCCGGCCCTCGCGGAGGGAAGCCGCGGAACGTGAACGAGCTCGTCGGCAGACCGCTCGCAAGCAGCGCCACGTTGACCGCGCTCGCGCCGGGTATCACTTCGTATCCCACGCCGCGCTGCGCACAGGCGCGGATGAGCCTGTAGCCGGGATCGGATATTCCAGGATAGCCGCCGTCGGAGCAGAGCGCCACTTCGCGGCCCGCCTCCACCGCCGCCACGATGGTTTCGGTCAGGCGTTCCTCGTTGCCCTGGCGGTAGGACAGCATCTCCGGGCGCGGTATGCCGAAATGCGCCAGCAGCTGCCATGTCCTGCGCGTGTCCTCGCAGGCGATGAGGGAGGCCGTGCGCAGGGCTTCAAGTCCCCTTGGCGAGAGATCCCCCAGATTGCCGATCGGCGTGGCTACTACGTGCAGCATGGTCAGACTATCGTGGCGGAGGCGTAACGGTCGTGTCCGGCGAAGTCCTGCTCGATGCGAATGCCGGTGAAGCCGTAGGCCTTCATCAGGTCCGCAACGGCTTCGCCCTGGCCGTCGCCTATTTCGAAGAACACCGCGCCGTTGGGCTTGAGCAGGTTCAGCGCGTCGGCGAGATAGCGGTCGTAGAAGTCCAGCCCCATGGCGCCGCCGTCCAGGGCGAGGCGCGGCTCGAAATCCCTGACGCGCCGGTCGAGCGCGGCGATGGCGCCGCTTTCGATGTAAGGAGGATTGGAGACGATCGCGTCGATCATCCCCGGCTCGTCGAAGTCGTCGAGCCCGTCCATCACGGCGAACCTGACGCGATCCTCGAGGCCCGTGAAGCGGGCGTTCTCGGCGGCCAGGGCGACGGCGTCCTCGCTGACGTCCGTGCCAAGCAGCGCGGCGTCGCCGCCGTATTCGCAGGCGATGGAAAGAATGATTGCGCCCGTGCCCGTGCCGACATCTACGACGAACGGGTTTTCGCGCGTCTCCATCCAGGCAAGCACGCGAGTGACCAGTTCTTCGGTCTCCGGGCGCGGGATCAGCGCGCGGCGGTCGCACTTCAAGGTCAGGCGGCGGAAGTCCCATTCGCCGATGACGTACTGGACTGGCTCGCCGGAGGCCAGGCGCATGACGCCGCGCCGCATCGCGTCCACGAACCTCCGGGGAACTTCGGCGTCAAGCCGCGCCGCCAGTTCGCCGCGCCCGCAACGAAGAAGGCGGGCGGCAAGAATCTCCGCGCCCGCCTCGCCGTCCTCGATTCCCTTGGCGGCCAGGAAACTGCCGGACCGCCCTATGGCCTCGCGCCAAAGCATCCCGGCATCAGAACGGAACGTCGTCGATGAACTCGCCGGCCGTGTCGCCGGCCGACGGGGCCGCCGGCGGCGGGACGGCCGCGCCGACCGACGCGTCGGCGGAGCCGGCGGGCGAGACGGCATTGCCGTCCGCGCCGATCACATCCAACTTGATGCCCGTCAAATCCACGAAATACTGAGTGCCGCGCGGGCCGCCGTCCCAACGGCGCCCGTCGATCGCGAAGCGCACCTTCACGCGCATTCCCTTCTGGACGTGGTCGAGCAGGGCGCAGTTCATGCGCTTGAACGTGAACTTCACCGGGTTGGGATACCTGTTGTCGGAGTCGATGTCGTTATCGACGATCAGTTCTCGCTTCGTGAAGCCGTTCGTGCCTATGTTCTGGACTGGCCCGACCTCCTCGACCATTCCCTGGTAGTCATACATCATTTGCTTTTCTCCTTCGTGGTTTGAAATCCCTTGCCGCATATTATACCATATTTTCCCGCCCTGCGGCGCGCTCACGGCCTCAAATGTGGCGTCTTGCGCCACGCTCCGCGCAATCTGCCGGCGCCGGGCAGCTCGGCGATCGGGATCTTGCGGCGCTCGCCGGGCACGTCCGCGACGAAACGCGGCATCGCCAGGCCGCCGATGGCTTCCGCGCAGACGCGCTCGATGCGCAGCGCGTCCGCGAGGCTGACGCGAAAGCGGTCGATGCCCGCCACCGGGTCGCACATGAAGACGTAGTACGGGCGTATCCTCGCGGAGGAAAGCGCGCGGAAGAGCGCGAGCATCTCCTCCGGGGAGTCGTTCACCCCCTTCAGCAGCACTGTCTGGCAGGAGACCGGAATGCCGGCCTCCACCAGCGCGGCGGCGGCGGCTCTGGCCTGCGGCGTCACTTCGTCGGCGCAGTTGAACTGGGTGTTCACCCAGACCTTGCCGGAGGCGGCGGCCAGGCGCGCGGCGAGCCGCCGCGTGACGCGCCCGGGGTTGGCGCCGAGGGCGCGGGTGCACACGCGCACGATCTCGATCTGCTCCAGCGCGGCGAAGGCGTCCACGAAGCGCATCACACGGTCGTCCGGCAGCGTGAGGATGTCGCCGCCGGAAAGCAGCACGTCCCTGACCAAAGGATGCGCCTCCACGTAGCGCACGCAGTCCGCCAGCTGCCGCCTGGTGCGGACGACGTCTGCGGCGCCGAGGATGCCGCGCCTCGTGCAGTGGCGGCAGTTCATGAAGCATCTGTCGGCCGTCATCACGAGGACGCGGTCCGGGAAGCGCTGGCGCAGGCCCGTGCATCCCGTGGAGCGCGCGGTCTCGCCGAACGGGTCGGGGCCGTAGCCGTCGTCTTCGCGGCGGTCCTCCTCCCCTGCGGCGGAGACCTGGAGGGCGAAGCGCGGCGAAGCGGCGGCCAGGCGGCGCGCGTATCTGCACGCGTATTCGGGGAAGTCACTCGTCATGGAACATCAGCGAAGGTATGAAGCAGAAGGCGAGGGCGTGGTCTCGCACGACGCGCGAAGAGACGTCGATGTCGCGCCCCTTGAAGTTCTTGAAGGCGTCCAGCCACGCGCCTTCGAGGCGGACCGTCATGCTGCCGGTGACGGAATGGTAGCCCGTGACGACGAGCTGCTTTGGCGAATACCGGATGCCCGTGCCCAGCGCCTTGGACACCGCCTCCTTCGCGCACCAGAAGCGTATGAACGCCTGCGACGAGTTGGAGCTCTGCGCCGCGAGCTCCAGTTCCTCCGTGGTGAACACGCCGCTCGTGAACTCCTCGGAAAGATCGCGCGTCACAGACTCCACGTCCACGCCGACTCTGGCGTTCGCGGCGGCGATGGCCACCACGAACTGCGCGGTGTGCGCGATGGCGATGTCTATCTTGGTGACGAGGAAGCGGCGCCAGTCGCCGATGGGCACCGGCTTGCCGTCTGGGTTGGGGCATATCTGTATGTCGGCGTCGTTCCAGCGGGCGTGGTAGAAGTCGCGCAGGAAGCGGCGCACCGCCTCTTTCGCGGCGAGGCGGCCGATCAGCCATTCGGTGCGGCGCGCCACCGAGCCTTTCATGTCGGCGATCACGCGGCGCTCGGCGTCGTTGAGGATGACGTGGCTCATGATCTTCAGCCACAGCGCCTCGTTGCGTTCGAAGAGCGGATACTGTATGTCGGTGACGAAGGCCGCCGCGACGTCGGTGGCGGGGTTGCCGAAGACCGATTTGTCGAGGTCCTGCGTCAGGAAGGAGTTGGCCGGCTGCAGGAGCAGCTGGCAGTATTCCTTGGGCACGCGCTCCGTCTGCTCCTCCCAGCCGGAGAAGGAATACACCACGTTGCCGTCGCCGCCGGTGACGGTGATGTCGCACAGGTGGCTCTGCGGGGTGACGCCGGTCAGGCGCATGTAGCAGTTCAGCTCCGCGCCCTCGGCCGGCGTGGCCCCCAGGACTTCGAGGCGGCGCAGGCGCAGCGGCAGCGCGAACGCCCCGGGGAAACGCTCCTGCGACCGCCACAGCTCGAAGCCGCTCGTTATGGCGTGCAGCAGCATGGGATTGACCGCCCAGAGCGGATAGGCGGCGGCGGCGACCGCGCCGCCCGACGGCATCACGCCCACGGTGTAGTCCAGCCCCTCCTCGCCCCACGTCTGCGCGAACGTTATGCCGCGCAGGCGCCGCCCGCAGGAGAGCATGGCCGGGTATATCTCCCGGCCGCTCCAGTGCACGTAGCGGGGGCGCGTGAGCGGAGAGGGGACGAACGGCACGGAGGGCGGCACCTTCTGCGTGAGCACCACCGTCGCTTCCATCACCGGCCACGTGTAGGCGGAATTGGGCGAGTCGTCGCGTATCTTCACCTTGATCGCCGCCGCGCCAGGCTCCGCGGTGGCGACGCGCTCGGCGCGGATGAAGAGCCGCATCCTGCCGTCCTTGAAGGCGACGCGGCGGCGGCACACGAAATCTTCCACGGCCGCCAGGCTGCGGTTGGGCATCACGCGCATGGCGGCCTCGGCGGCGATTTCGATGCCCATCGGCACGCTCAGCAGCATCAACCCCTTCAGCGCGGGGTCGGCATACGATAGCTGGCTGGAGCCTATGGCGAAATCGGCGATGAGCGGCTCCGCCGCCGTCGAAAAGACCTTGACCAGTTCGCACGACACGCCGGGGCTGGACTCCAATTCCTCTGCGTCGGAAATCAGCGGCTGGACGGCGCCCGTGTCGAACTGCCTGTTGCGCATGGCCTCTTTCCTGAGCACGGCCTTGCGCTCCGCCGCCTTCGCCCCCCTCCCCTTCGGCTCAGACAGATAGTGCGCGCCGTTCAGGCGGCGCTCCGCGCCGAGAAGCGTCATGCGCGGGAAGGCGCGCGTCAGACGGAGCTCGGCGTCGCGCCGCACCTCCTGGCTGAGAGACGACGAGAAGTCGAGCCGGCGCAGGCGCCGCCCGGCGAACATCGCCGATACGTCGCAGTCGGCGCCGGCGGCGACGAGCTGGGCGATGCCGTGCTGGAGCTGGAGCGAACCGCGCCTGTTCAGGGAATCGAGCGCGATCGCCGCGAAGTCCTTGCCCTTCAGCACGTCCTCGGCGGCGCTAGTCATCAGCCCGCGCGGCCCGACCTCCAGGAACACGCGGTAGCCGTCCTCGTACATCCTCGTCACCGTCTCGGCGAAACGCACGGGCCGCGCCCAGCGCGAAGCCGTCTCGGCGCGGGCCGCGCGCACGCGGCGCGGCACAGGCCCGGCCTCGCCGCACGAATAGACGTCGATCTGCGGCTCGACGCGCATCCAGTCGTCGGTGAACTTGCGCAGCGCCGGGACCAGCGAGTCGCACTTCGGCGTGTTGAACGGGCGGTCGAGCGCCAGGCGCATCGTGCGGATGCCTGCGCCCGAGAACGCCTTGACCGCCTCCTCCTCGTAGTCGGGATCGATCGCGTAAACGCGGCGGCGCGGCGAGAACTCCATGGAGAGAGACACCTTGGATTTCGGCATCGCGGCCAGCACGGCGTCGGCCTCGCCGTCGCTGTGCAGCAGCACGGAAAGCATCACCGTCTTCGGCAGGCCGCCGTGCGACACCGCCTTGTCGACTATGCGGTAGATTTCGCGGATCGCGGCCACGCGCTCGTGCCGCCTGGGCGCGCCGGCCGCACCGCTTTTGATCATCGCGGCCAGGTCGCCGCCGGCGCATCCCAGCACGCCGTCTGGCTCCAGGTTGAACGTCTTCATCAGGCGGGAGAGCGCGGCGTTCGCGGAATACACCGACACCAGCGCCTGCGCGTAGGCGCCCGACGAGAATATGTCGGCGTCGTGCCGGTAGTACGGCGCCGGCGGGAATATGAAGTTGGACGGCGTGAAGTCGGCGTTGTCGTTCATCGCCTCCTCCAGCTCGTCGAACGCCGCGCGGCACACGGGGAACTGCACGGCCACGTCGCGCAGCATGTCGGGATAGAACGAAATCACCCCGGGATAGATGAACGCCAGCCGCCCTCCGCCTTCGCCGAGCAGGTGCTCGCGGGAATAGTAGGTCCCGCTCTTGTCGCGCAGACGCTTCGCGCCGCCGCATATCCTGTCGCGGGCGGAAGCCAGGCGCGAGCGCAGATCGGCGATGCCGGTCGCGATCGTCGCCAGCCGCGCCGGCCCGCGAGCGAGCGAGCACGTGTAGGCGACGTCGGCGAGCGATACGTCGCGCACGCGGTCGATGAACCCGAGCACGCGGGCCGCTTCCTCCGCCAGCGCCTCGTCGTCCGCCGCCGACACCACCACAAGTTCGCTGCCAGCTATGTCCATGGTGCCTCGCGCCGTGCCTGGTTGCCGCCCCTGTCTGCGCACCGTGAGCCGCATCGACGGCGGAATATCCGCCGGTCGCCGCGCCGCACGTTCATCCGGCAAGCTCCTCGAAGTAGTCCGTGTCGAGCCGCTTTAGCACGTAAGACTTGCCGACTTCCTGCACGCCGACGTTGTACTCGATCATGAAGCCGACGAGCATCTCCCCGTCTATCAGCGCGATCTTGGAGTTGCAGCAAGGCTTCTCGGCCTTGCGCTTCGCCTCCGGCGAGAAGCCCGAACTCGTGACGAACACGCCGTCGCGTCCCTCCAGCGCGCCGATGAACCTGTCTATTTCCGGCCGCTGCACGTTGTGGCCGTCGTAGCGTTTGGTCTGCACGCATATCACATTGAGACCGAGGCGGTCGCCGTATATGTAGCCGTCTATGCCGCCGTCGTGCGACGCCTGCGTCATCTCTGCACGTCCGAAGCCCATGCGCGATATGAGGCTGTTGACCAGGATCTCGAAGGCGGTGTCGTCCATCTTCACGATGCGCGCAAGCAGTTCGTCGCGCAAGGCGCGGTCTGCGCGGCAGAACGCCTCCTCCATGATCTCCTCCGGCGACGCTTCCGGGATGTGCGCGGCCGCCGGAGCGGATGCTGCGGCTTCGCTGTAGTAGAATCTCGGAGGCCGCGAGCCCTGCACCATGCGGATCGGCGTCCCGTTGCCGGCCGCGCTCATGAGCAGCGCGCGCACCGGCCCGTCGCCGCCCGACCAGTGCAGCGCGGGGAACTTTTCCCTGATCTGCCGGGAAATCTCGACCACCCGCATCTCGCGGCCGGGAGCGGCCTTGAGGATTTCGAGGCAAGGCTCGTAGAACATGCTGGCCATGCGTCGCCCCCGTGTTTCCTACAGCCTTACGGTGCCGTTTGCGACTTCGGAGCGGTATGCGGCGACGGTGGAGCGCAGGCCCTGTTCGAGCGAGATGGCGCTGCGCCAGCCGAGCGAGCGGATGAGCGAAGTGTCGCAGAGCTTGCGCGGGGTGCCGTCCGGCTTGGAGGAGTCCCAGACGATTTCCGCGTCGGAGCCGGTGGCGGCCTTGACGGCCTCCGCCAGCTGCCGGATCGAGACCTCTTCGCCGCTGCCGACGTTCATGAGGTCTGGCGGGTTGTCGAGGCCGAGCGCGAAGAGGCAGGCGGAGGCGAGGTCGTCCACGTGCAGGAACTCGCGTATGGCCGAACCCGTCCCCCACAGCGTCACCTTGCCTTCGGCGGTCTCGAACTTGCGGATGAGCGTCGGCAGGACGTGTCCGTGGACGATGTCGTAGTTGTCGCCCGGGCCGTAGAGGTTGGTGGGCATGAGCGAGTGGTAGAGGAGGCCGCGTTCGCGGCGCAGGAACTCGCAGAGCTTGAGGCCCGAAATCTTGGCGAGCGCATACCCCTCGTTGGTTTTCTCCAGTTCGCTCGTCAGGAGCGCGGATTCGGGTATGGGCTGCGGGGCGAGGCGCGGATATATGCAGGTGGAGCCGAGGAACAAGAGGCGCTTGACTCCGTGCTCCGCCGCCTCCCACACGGCGTTCATGGCGATCAGCTCGTTTTCGTAGAGGAAGAGCGAGTTCGCTGCGGAGTTGGCGCCGATGCCGCCGACGCGAGCGGCGGCGATCACGGCGACGTCGATGTTGTTCGCGGCGTAGAAGTCGGCCACGGCCCTGCGGTCGGTGAGGTCGAGCTCCGAATGCGTGGCGGTGACGATGTTGGAATATCCCGCGGCCTTCAAGGCCCGCACGACCGCCGCGCCCACCATGCCGCGGTGCCCCGCGACGTAGATGACGCTGTTCTTGTCCATCGTCATGCCTCCTTGAAGCGCTTTTCCTTCGCGGCGAGCGCGAGGTCGGCATCGACCATGAGCTTGACAAGTTCCTTGAACCTGATCTTCGGCTCCCAGCCGAGTTCGCGCTTGGCCTTGGAAGCGTCGCCCAGGAGCTGGTCGACCTCCGTCGGGCGGGCGTAGCGCGCGTCATATTCCACGTAGTCCTTCCAGTCCAGGCCGACGGCGCCGAACGCCTCGGCGAGGAACTCCTTTACCGAGTGCATCTCGCCGGTGGCCAGCACGAAGTCGTCCGGCTTGTCGTGCTGGAGGATGCGCCACATGCCCTCGACGTAATCGGCGGCGTAGCCCCAGTCGCGCAGCGACTCTATGTTGCCCATGTAGAGCTTGTCCTGCAGGCCGACCTTGATGCGGCCCACGGCGCGGGTGATCTTGCGCGTCACGAACGTCTCGCCGCGTCGTGGCGACTCGTGGTTGAAGAGGATGCCGTTGGATGCGAAGATGCCGTACGCCTCGCGGTAGTTGCGCACCGCCCAGTAGGAATAAAGCTTGGCCACGGCGTACGGGGAGCGCGGATAGAACGGCGTGGTCTCCTTCTGCGGGACTTCCTGCACGAGGCCGAACAACTCGGAGGTGGAAGCCTGGTAGAATTTCGTCAGTTTGGCGCGGCCGGTGAGGCGGATGGCCTCCAGCAGACGCATGGTGCCCATGGCGTCCACGTCGCCCGTGAACTCCGGGGAGTCGAAGGAGACGCGCACATGGCTCTGCGCGGCGAGGTTATAGACCTCGTCCGGCTGTATCTCGTATATCAGCCTTCCGAGGTTGGAGGAGTCCGCCATGTCGCCGTAATGCAGGAACAGCTTGACGCCGTTCACGTGCGGATCCTGGTAGAGGTGGTCGATGCGCTCTGTATTGAAGGTCGAGGCGCGGCGGATGAGGCCGTGCACTTCATATCCCTTGCCGAGCAGCAACTCCGTCAGGTAGCTTCCGTCCTGACCCGTTATGCCGGTTATCAATGCTTTCTTCATAGGTGAGGATATTATACCATATTTTCGGCTTTCTGGTCTAGTGCTCATCATGGTGATTTAGTTCATGGCGCGTTCGCCTTGTAGATATCGAATTTACCACCCC
>CAMOIK010000008.1 GCA_946615875.1 uncultured Verrucomicrobiota bacterium
AGCAAAGCATGAAATGGTGCGCACCAAAACCCTAGACGGTGCGCACCGCTCGATATTGTCCGTTGTAGCGAGCCGCCCAAAGCACTATGTAGCAACATTCCCTGGTGCGCTGGCGCCATAGATCAGCTGCGGCGAGTTTATGCACAGAGCGGAGAATTGAAACGCACAAAAGGGGATGGCCTTGATTGTGATGGCTCTCAGAACACGTCGCGGTGTGTGCCCGTTCTGGTCATGGAAAGGACGAGCGTCGTTTCGTTCTTGAAGTAGATCAGGACCCTGTCCGGTTCGATGTGGCAGTCGCGGTGTTCAAGTCGTAGCCGCGCTTCTTCAGGCGCTTGTAGTCCTTCTTGAAGCGTGACGTGTACTTGACGAATGAACATCATGCCTCCAGGTTGGCTTTGCGGGGTTTGTGGCTGGTATAGGAAGGCTCGGTGGAATCTGCCGCTATCCGCTCCGTCTCTCGCATGGCCGCGAACGTTGCTGGTTCATGTCTTCGCGTCTCACCCTGGGTCGGTTCGTCGACAAGATTTTCGGCGATGATGAAGGCGATTTGCCGGTCGAGTTTCGCGTCTGATACTTGAGGTCTGGCGGTGGCAAGGGCGGCATTTCTGTCAGATGCCAGACGCGGATCATCGCCTAGTTTGCGGTGCTAGTGCCACCTGGCGCGGAAAATATGATATAATATGCGGCGATGAAAGTTTACAACTCATTGACGAGGCGCGAGGAGGAGTTCGCGCCGATGGAAGACGGAAGAGTCCGCATGTACACGTGCGGTCCGACGGTCTATAACTTCGCTCACATAGGGAATTTCCGCGCTTACGCGTTCGAGGACATCCTGAGGCGCGTGATCGAGTTCAACGGCTGGAAGGTTCGTCAGGTCATGAACCTCACGGATGTCGATGACAAGACGATACGGGGCGCGAATGCGGCAGGCGTGAAACTCGCCGACTACACGAAGACCTACAAGGACGCTTTCTTCGCAGACTTGAAAACCCTCAACATCGAGCCTGCGGAGGTCTATCCGGCGGCGACCGACCACATTCCGGAGATGATCGATCTCGTCGCGAAGCTCGTGGAGAAGGGCGTGGCATACAAGAGCGACGACGGCAGCGTCTATTTCAACGTGCGCAAGTTCCCTGGCTACGGGAAGCTCGCACACATCGACTTCGACAATCAGCGCACCGGCGCCAGGTGCCTCGGCGACGAGTACGACAAGGAGAACGTGGGAGATTTCGCGCTGTGGAAGGCGTGGGAGGAGAGCGACGGCCCCGTCGGCTGGGATTCACCATGGGGACGCGGACGTCCCGGCTGGCACATAGAATGCTCCGCCATGTCTATGAAGTATCTCGGCGAGACGTTCGACCTCCACACCGGCGGCATCGACAACCTCTTCCCCCACCACGAGAACGAAATCGCGCAGGCGGAGGCGGCTACCGGCAAGGAGTTCGTCAGGACGTGGATGCACTGCGCCCACCTGCGCGTCAACGGCGAGAAGATGTCCAAGAGCCTGGGCAACTTCTTCACGCTGCGCGACCTCGTGGAGAAGGGGTGGACGGGGCGCGAGATACGCTACGTGCTCATAAACGCCCACTACCGCGCGAGCCTGAACTTCGCCTTCTCGGCGCTTGAGGACGCTCGTAAGTCTCTGGCCCGCGTAGATGCCTGCGTCGAGAAGGCGACGGAAGGCGAGGCGCCGGAATGGGCCAAGAAGCATCTCGACGACTTTACCGCCGCCGTCAACGACGACCTAAACATCCCGCGCGCTTTCGCCGCGCTCTTCGAGCTCGTGCGAGAGACCAACGCCAAAGGCGGCGCAGGAGTGCTAGGCGTTTTCAAGCGCATGGACGCCGTCCTTGGCGTCATCTTCTTTGGCAACGAGAAGCGGAAGGTCGAAGTGCCGGCTGACGTGCAGGCGCTCTTGGACGAACGCGCGGCTGCGCGCAAGGCGAAGGATTGGGCGGAGTCCGACCGTCTGCGCGACGCCATCGCTGCCCTTGGTTGGGCGGTGAAGGACTCCAGAGACGGGCAGAGCGTCTCCAAGACGTGAAAAACATGTCGTCCGACAACCGCACAAACCCCTCAAACCATTCAAACCCCTCAATCGGAAAAAGAAAAACATGACAAACGTTACGACAAAGGCGGAATATGACGCGGCTGTGGCGAGCGGCAAGGTGCTCGTCGATTTCTGGGCGACGTGGTGCGGCCCGTGCATGATGATGGGCGAGCGCATCGAGAAGGAGCTGGTGCCCGCGGCGCCAGACGTGAAGATCGTCAAGGTGAACGTAGATGAGGCGCCGGAGCTGGCGGCGGAGTTCGGCATCATGTCGATCCCGGCGCTCTTCTGCTACGTGGACGGCGTAAGGAAGGCCGAATTCGTCGGCGTTACCGACGTCGCACAGATCATGAGAATTATGGTATAATGTGCGCCACAAGCCAAGGAGGATGCCATGAGCGAAAAGAATGAAACGCCGGAAATCGGCAATACCGACATCAGTTTCGACTGTCCGCACTGCGGCATGAACCACGTGGTCGATTTCCGCGCGGCCGGTTTGCAGGTTGACTGCAAGGAGTGCGGAAAGTCCATACTCGTGCCGATTCCCGACGGCATGGAGCTGGGCGATCTCGACATGGATACCGGGGAGATACTGCAGCAGCTCTTCGCATCACGCCGCAATTTCCAGAAAGCCGAAATACAGATACAAGAGCTCAAGACCCGTCTCACGCGGATACAGGAGGCGCTGACGGTCATCCAGAACGTCATCGGGGAAGGCCTGTCTTTGTAGGATTCCCGGTTTTCAGACCGTGGTTTGCAGTAAAAAGGGTTCGCCATGCGCAAGAATCTCGATAATGCGGAAGGAGACTGCAAACTGCAAGCTGCGAACTGCAAACTGCTCGTCAATGCGCTGACATTCTCGCGGCTGCCGCTGATTTTCGCGTGGCTCGGGTTCGCCATGGCCGCGGAGTACGGGTGCGGGCTGTGGGCGACGCTGTCCGCAATGGCCGCGCTCGCACTTTCCGGATTGACGGACTTCTTCGACGGCAGTTTGGCGCGCCGCTGGAACGTGGTCACGCCTCTCGGCAAGATGGCCGATCCGCTGATGGACAAGGCTGTTTACGTGGTGGTGTTTCCGTCGCTGACGTGGCTGCTTCTGCGCCACGAGGGCGGGGAGTGGCATTCATTGCTGATGCTGGCGTTCACCATACTCTACACGCTGCGAGACCTGTGGGTCACGTTTCTGCGGTCGGTCGCCTCGCTCTATGGCGCGCCGACGGGCGCGATGTGGCTAGGGAAGGTGCGCACGGCATTGACCTTCCCCACGGCGGGGCTGGTTTATTGCTGCGTATCCTTCATGCCTTTGCTCTCCGGCAAGCCTGGCGCGTGGCTGCTGTGGGCCTGCTATTTCGCGGAGGCTGCGATGATCGTCCTCAACGCCGTTTCATTCGTGACCTACACGCGCGTCTATGCGCCATACCTCAAAAAGGCACTTGAACGCAGACGAGATTTATGATAACATACCCCACACCAACCAAGAAAGGACAGAACAAAATGAACAAGACAAACAAAGGTTTCACGCTCGTCGAGCTGCTGGTCGTCATCGGCATTCTCGGCATTCTCATGGGAGCGCTCTTCCCGGCCATTTCGTCGGCCATGCTCTCCGCCAACACGTCGGCCATGTCGATGAACGGCAAGAACCTCTTTACCGGCATTACGCAGGCCAACACCGATCGCGTCGCGCACGGCCGCGAACTCGTGTGGCCTAAGAAGAACTCCTCCACCGGCTCCACGGGAACCACGACAGATATCGCCGACAAGACATGGAGCGACGCCGACACCTACTTCGAAGAGCTCTTCGACATGGAGAACTACGGCACGACGGAGTGGACGCCCTACGTCGATGTCGATATCAAGTTCCTTTCCGGCTCCGGCGTTCCATCCTACAAGGGCAACAAAACCCTCAAGGGCTGCATCGCGTGGAAGATTGCGACCGACATCACCGACGACATGCCTGACATCATCCCCGTGCTCGTCTCGCGCAATCTCGACACGCAGCGCTTCGCGATGTCCGGCGACACCGACACGCTCAGCGACACCAAGCGCCTCACGATGGGCAAGGACTTCTCCCAGCCTTTCGGCAACAAGGCGTGCGTGATCGTCCACAAGGGCGGCGCGGCTTCGGTTTACAAGGGCCGCTACGCGACGCTCTCCGACATCTACGAGAAGCAGACGATTTCGTTTGCCTCCGGCGTCCAGGTCTCCTATCTCGAACCTTCCAAGGAGAACTGAAGCGTTGAGGCGTCATGGTTGCCCGCGTAGCGATAGACTTGGCGCTTGATCGCCTGTTCGACTACGCCATACCGAATGAACTCGCGGGGAAGCTGGCTGTCGGCCAGCTTCTCCGCGTTCCATTCGGGCATCGCGAGGCGCGCGGTTTTTTGATGGAGTTCGCAGTTCGCAGTGTGCAGTGTGCGGTTGACGACGCGGGGCGTGCAGACGGCGAAAATGGATCGGTCGAGGAGAGAGAGCTTTTTCCGGCGGCAAACGCGGATGCAAACCGCGGGCCGCAAACGGCAAACCGCACGCTGAAGAAGATACTCGGCATCGCGGACGAGGTGCCGTTCTTCAGCGAGAAGCTGCTGGAGCTCGTGCGGCGCGTGGCGGAGTGGACCATGTCGCCAATCGAGAGCGTTCTTCGCGCGGCGGTACCGGCGGCGGTGCTGCGTCCCGGCGCGAAGGAGAGGCTGGAGTTTTTCGTCTCGCCCATCGAGGGGAAGACCGGGGACGGACTGAGCGAGAGACAGAAGTGGCTGTACAACCAGATCGTGAGAGTCGGAGGCGGCTGGATGCGTTCGCTCGCCGACGAGATGAAGACCACCGCCGACACGCTGCGCAAGCTGGAGGCGGCGGGGATGGTGTCGATAGAGCGGGTGGCGAGGCGTCGCAACCCGCTCGCCAACAGACGGATACTGCCCTCGCGCAACCTCGCCCTGAACGCCGGCCAGGCCGCGGCGCTGGAGGCGATCTCGACTGCGACGCGGCCGCTCCTGCTGCACGGCGTCACCGGCTCGGGCAAGACGGAGGTGTATCTGCAGGCGATCGAGCGCGAACTCGCGGCAGGGCGCGGGGCGATCGTCATGGTTCCGGAGATCGCCCTGACGCCGCAGACGGTGCAGCGCTTCGCGTCTCGCTTTGGCGACCGCGTGGCGGTGCTGCATTCGGCGCTTTCGGACGGCGAGCGTTTCGACGAGTGGCATCGCATCCGCTCCGGCAAGGCGAGCGTGGTGGTGGGGCCGCGCAGCGCGGTGTTCGCGCCCGTCAAGTCCCTGGGGCTGATCGTGGTGGACGAGGAGCACGAGACGAGCTACAAGCAGGATAGCCAGCCGCGCTACAACGCCCGCGACGTGGCGGTGATGCGCGCGGCGATCGAGGGCGCCAAGGTGGTGCTTGGCTCGGCCACGCCCAGCCTGGAGTCCTGGCGCAACGCGCAGACCGGGAAATACGCGCTCGCCACGCTTTCGGAGCGCGCCGGCGCGGGGACGATGCCGCTCGTGCACGTGATCGACATGGCAGAGGAGCGGGAGAGGGGCATTTTCTCCGCGCCGCTTCTCGATGCGCTGCGTCTGCGTCTTGCGCGAGGCGAGCAGTCCATGCTCTTCCTCAACAGGCGCGGGTATTCACGGAGCGTCACGTGCGAAGGGTGCGGCGAGCCTGTCATGTGCCCAGACTGCTCCATGCCCTATACCTACCATCGCGCAGACGACTGTCTGCGCTGCCACATATGCGGTTCGTGGCGCCCTGTCCCGAAGGCCTGCCCGTCGTGCGGGTCCGAGGCGCTCTCCTTTAAAGGAATCGGGACGCAGCGGGCGGAAGCCGCGCTCGGCAAGTGCCTGCCTGGCGCGAAAGTGCTGAGGATGGACGCGGATTCCACGAGCCGCCGCCATTCGCACGACGACATTCTCGGCGCGTTCCGGCGCGGCGAGGCGCAGATTCTGCTTGGCACGCAGATGATAGCCAAGGGTCTGGATTTCCCGAACGTCACACTGGTCGGGGTGCTTAACGCCGACAGCTCCCTCAACATGCCGGATTTCCGCGCGGCGGAGCGCACGTTCCAGCTGCTCGCGCAGGTATCGGGCCGCGCGGGCCGCGCCGAACTGCCGGGAGAGGTGTTCATACAGACCTATTCGCCGGACGAACCGGCGATCGCGACCGCGGCCAGGGGCGACTTCGCCACCTTCGCCCGCGACGAGCTGGCGGCGCGCGAACAGGCGTGGTTTCCTCCATTCTGCCGCCTGGCCGCGATCTGCCTGTCCGCGCGCGATCCCAAGACGGTCGGCGACTGGGCGACGATGTATGCGCAGTCGCTTTCGGCCTACGCGAAGGGCGTGGGGGGATTGGTCGCGGGCGATGCCTATCCAAGCGCGCTGGAGAAGGCGGAAGGGTGGTTCAGGTGGCAGATCGTGATGCGTTCGCGCTCCGCCGCGGCCATGCGCCAGGCCTGGCGCTGGCTCACGGGCGTGCGCCCGCCGCCGAAGTGCCTGCGGGTGGTCATTGACATGGACGCCTTCGGTTTAGTATAATTTAAGGCTGCTGGCCATTCCAGCGACTCTAGGGGACATAACAAATGCGCAACAACAACAGATACGACGACGAACGCGACGACATCGACTTCGATGATCGCACGATGGAGGAGATAGCCAAGGCGGAGCGTCTGGGCGTTTGGGATCTCGTGCTGGCCGGTGTCGTGGCCACGATGGTCTATCTGCTGCAGGCATTCTGGTCGTATCCTTCCCTCCCGCCGGCGGTGTGGGATGACGTGTCGGTGGCGGCGGGCGTCCGTCCCGCGTTCGCCGTCACCCCGGGCCTGTGGGGCCATGTCGCGACATTCTGCTATTCGATCTTCGGCATACGCGGCGGCACGTCCGTTTTGCAGACGCTCGGGCACGTCTCGCTGGCCGTCATAACCATGTTCATGTACAGTTTCCTGCGCGAAGCGCTGACGTTCGTCATGAGGGCGCGCCCGCAGCGCTCGCCCCGGCGCAAGATGGTGATGCGCATAGCGGCGGCGATCGGCGCGGTTTCGTTCGCCGCGTCGGATCCGGTGTGGAGCGCCGGGCAGTTCTTCAGCGAGACCACGCTGCTGCTGGTGCTCACGATCGGCGCCATAGAGTTTTTCTTCGCGTTTCTGCGCAAGGGGACGCTGAAATACTCCTACGTCTGCGCGATCCTCCTCGGCTTCCTCACGGCGGAGACGCCGATGGGCATGGTGCTGACGGCGATCTTCATCGCCTTGAATTTCATAGTGATAAAGATGCTGCCCAATCTGGAGTCGCCGTTCTTCAAACCTGCGCTGATCGAGGTCGGCAAGTGGCACATGACGTTCCTGCTGGGGGGCGCGATGGCCGTCGGCATCGGGCTGAACTGCATCGGCTACATCGCGCACGACGGCCTGGTGCCCGGCGGCGAATCGGCGGGGGCGCTGCCGCTCAAATACGCGCTCGACTACCTTGGGCGCGCCACGTCGGCCTCTGGAATGTCGGGGTGGATTCTGCTGCTGGGCTTTGCGCTCGGTCCGTTCGTCGTTTCGATCGTGCGTTTCTCCGCGGCGGCGGACGAGGAAAACTTCCTGTCCTACTCGACCGGGCTGGTGTTCTTCTTCTGCGGGGCCTGCGCGTTCTCGCAGTGCGCCTCGCTGCCGGCGCTGTGGTTCTGGACGTACATGCCGGTCGATTCGCAGTATTTGCTGTCGCTGTGCTCGCTCATGTGCGCACTCACCGTCGCGTGCTCGATCACGATCCTCGGCGTCGATTCGCTGTGCCGCGACCATCGCCGCCTGGCGCAGAAGTTTTTCGGCGTCGGAGACGAGCCGGAGGAGGACGACAGCGTGATGAGCAAGGCCCTGACGCGGCGCCTGCGCGCGTTCGGCATCGTGGTGATCCCGCTGGCGCTGGTCGCCGCGGTCGTGCCCGGCCGCAGGAAATCGGCGACACGGGCCATGCTGGCGTTCATCGGCGACGTGGTGGAGGCCACGGTGGAGGAGGCCGGCGACGCGGAGTACATCATCACGGACGGCAAGCTGGACGCCGCCCTCGAGATTGCCAGCCGTTCGCGCGGCGGCTCGCTGAAGTGCATAAACGTGTTCGGGTTCGGCGGCAAGAACCTGGTCTATCTGCGCACTCGCGGGATGGAGTCCGACAAGGAGATGTACGAGTCGTTCAAGTTCGACGGCGCGATGGGTCTGCGCTGCTGGATACGCGACAAGCCTGCGTGGCTCGCGAAGGCCGCCGCGCAGGTGGGCTTCGACCTGTGGCGGCGCGACGGCAAGCCGCTTCCGCCCATGGGCGGCCTGCTATCCCGCCCGGCGGCCGCCGACGCCGCATGGCGCGCGAAAGGCGTGGAGAAGGCGCGCGAGCTGCAGCGCCGCGCCCTTGAAATAGTGGAGGGCGGCATTGCGGACTGCACGGAGAAATCGATCCGCTCCACGTTCTATTTCGCGATGTGGCGGCTTTCGCGGATGTGCCTCTACCGCCACGACGTGGCTGGGCTGGAGGGCGACGTGAAGACCGCCATGGAGGAGATGGCGATGCACGAGAAGCTCGACGCGGTCAACGCCGACTTCCAGCAGGAGGAGAGGCGGCGCATCATCAAGCACCGCAACGACCAGATGCAGAGCCTTTCCACGCCTCGCGAAGTCCTGCACCTCGCGCTGGTCAGAGCCGACTTCCAGCTGGGCAGCGCGTATGCCGAGCTGATACTCGCCTCCGAGCCGGACGACCCCGACGCCAACTTCGTGATGGCCATGCACTACATACGCGACCTCAACCAGCTGGCCATGGGAGAGGAGTATCTGAAGCGCTGCCTTCTGCGCAATCCCGACCAGCCGGCCTTCTACAACAATCTCGCCATGGTGCAGATAGAGCTGGGCAAGCTTGACGCGGCCGAGGCCAATGTCAAGCGCGCCCTGGAGCTGCTTCCGGATTCGTCGACCGTGAGGGAGACCAAGAAACGCCTGGAGGACGCCAAGCACGGTCTGCGCGTGAAGATCGAGAAGAAACAAGGCAACTGACCAAAAGAGCAAGGAGAACAAAGACGATGACAAGGGGAAAGATGCTGATGTGCGCGGCGGCCGCCGCCGTCCTGCCAGCCGCAGCGGCCGTGAACGTGGTGCCGATGCCCGACAAGGTGGTCGAGGGCGAGGGCGTGTGCGAAGTCGCCAAGGCGCAGAAGTCCTACGAGAAGGACGCCACGATCGCCAAGGAAGGCTACCGGCTCGTCGTGACGACGAACAGCGTCAAGATCGCCTCCTCCGACGAGGCGGGCCGCTTCTATGCCATACAGACCCTGGCGCAGCTCACGACCGACGGCCGCGCGCCGTGCGTCGAGATCTCGGACGCGCCGCGTTTCAGGTGGCGCGGTCTGCACTGGGACGACTGCCGGCACTTCATGGGCAAGGAGGCGCTGATGAAGACCCTGCGCGCCATGGCGTACCACAAGCTCAACGTGCTGCACTGGCATCTGACGGAAGACCAGGGCTGGCGCATCGAGATAAAGAAATATCCCGAGCTGACGGTCAAAGGGGCGGTCCGTCCCGGTAGCCCCAAGCCGGCGGTGCTCAACACGCCCGGCAAGGGCGGCTGGCAGAACAACAACATCCCCTATGGCCCCTACTTCTACACGCAGGACGACGTCAAGGAGATCGTCGCGTTCGCCGAGAAGCTCCACATAACCATCGTGCCGGAGATCGAACTCCCCGGCCACGCGCTGGCCGCGCTCGCCGCCTATCCCGAACTGGGCTGCACGGGCGAGCAGCTTGAGCCGTGGTGGCGCTGGGGTGTGAGCGAGCACATCTTCTGCGGCGGCAACCCCAAGACCATCGAGTTCCTTGAGGGCGTGTTCGACGAAGTGTGCGAACTCTTCCCCGGCGAGGTGGTGCACATCGGCGGCGACGAAGCGCCCAAGAAGATGTGGAAGGCCTGCCCCAAGTGCCAGGCGTTCATCAAGGAGAAGGGGCTTGCCGGCGAGGAGGGTCTGCAAGGCTACCTGACAAGGCACTTTACCGACTACCTGGCCGGGAAGGGCAAGCGCGCCGTCGGCTGGGACGAGGTGCTGGACGGCAACCCCGGCAAGGAAACCATCATCATGTCGTGGCGCGGTGCACAGGGCGGGATAAACGCCGCCGCGCGCGGCAACGACGCGGTGATGACGCCTGTTGATCCGTGCTACCTCGACAATCCGCAGGGGCTTTCTTCCGACCCCTACGAATACATCAACTACGGCTTCGCGGCCACCCTCGAGCGCTGCTACGGCTTCGACCCTGCGGCCGGCATCCCCGAAGGCCAGCGCCACCACATCCTCGGCGGGCAGGGCAACAACTGGACCGAGTACACCTGGGACCCCACCACTTACGAGTGGAAACTCTGGCCGCGCATGAGCGCCCTCGCGGAATGCCTGTGGACGAAGCCGGAGAACAAGAAGTGGGAGTGCTTCAAGGCGCGCATAGCCGCGCTCCGGCCCCGCCTCGTCGGCGAGTTCAAGCTGAACTGCGCTCCCGTGGAGTAAGGATCAAGAGGTTCGGGAAGTTTGAGAGGCTTGGAAGGTTTGAAAGGATAGAGCGGCTTTTACGCCGTCGCTTTTCAAACCTCTCTCCGGCCTCTCGAACTTTTCAACCCCGTCAAGCATTTCAGGCCTCTCGGACTTTTCCAACTTCTCGGACATCCCGGAACATGAGACGCGATTGGTACGTGCTTCAGACAAAGCCGCGCGCCGAGAAGAAGGTGGCGCAGTGGCTCGGCTTCTACCGCTACTTCTGCCATTTGCCCCTCACTTTGCACGTGCGCAAGGTCAATAGGCGAAAGGTCAAGTCCTACCTGCCGCTTTTCCCGGGATACGTGTTCACGAAACTTCTGCCGGAAGAGCGCGTGACGATGCTCAAGACGAACCTGATCGTCAGGACCATAGCCGTCGAGCATCCGCGCCGCATGATCCACCAGCTGCGTCAGATCAAGAACGCGACGCACCGCTCGCCGGAGGTCAAGGTGGTGCACGACTTCGCGGCCGGCCAGCTGGTGCGCGTGACGTCCGGCCCCATGCGCGGGGTGGAGGGGGTCGTAAAGCGCAACGGACCGAATGCCACTCTCTGCATAAACGTCGATATACTCTCCGCCACGGTGGAGGTGGCCGTGCCGCCGGAGGACCTGGAGCGCGTCGAGAGCGTCTAGGACGCCGCCGGTGCGCGAACGGCAAGGAGGATAGATGAGAATAGGCTACGGCTACGACTCCCATCGGTTCGAACAGGGCAAGCGCCTCGTGCTGGGCGGCGTCACCATCCCGGACTCTCCGGGCCTCAAGGCGCATTCAGACGGCGACGTGCTCATACACGCCGTCATTGACGCGCTGCTCGGCGCCGCCGCCTTGGGGGACATCGGTTCGCATTTCCCGGATTCCGACGAAGAATGGCGCGGAGCGGACTCCGCGCTGCTTCTCGCCAGCGTGGTGCGTGAACTCTTCGCCAACGGCTGGAAGGTCGGGAACATTGACGCGACGGTCATTTGCGAAAAGCCGCGCCTCCGCCAGTATGTCGATGAAATACGCGACAATCTCGCCGAAATCCTCAAGACCGACATCTCGTGCATCTCCGTCAAGGGAAAGACGAACGAGAAGATGGATGATATCGGCGCGGGCGTCGGCATCGAGGCCCATGCCGTCGCCATGCTGATGGAATTGCCGTCCTGACGCAATTACGGTGCAAAACGCGAACATTCCCCCTCTCTGCGCATTCCATGGCTCGTTCCAACGACCTGCCAAGGTCGTTCCATTGAGTTTTCCAAGTCGTTCCATTGACCTTGCCGACCCGTAGCCATGGCCTGGCAAGGCGCTCGCCAGGAGGCGGATGGCGGATAAGCAGGTCTTTTTCTTTTGAATGGCGATAAAACCGCAAGTGATTTGGTGGCGTTGTAATACATGATGGGAAGCAGAGTCATGAGATTCGCGCAGGCGGGCTACACGCTTTTCGAGATGCTGGCGGTCGTTTCGGTGCTGGCGATCGTGGCGGTGCTGGCCGTGACGCGCATCGGCGGCGTGGCCGAACGCGCGCGCACGGCGGCGGCAGAGGCCGATCTTGTGACGATTCGCGATGCCATGCTCGATGAAAATACAGGTTATCTGCGGGATATGCGCGGTTTGGCCGGGTTTTCGGCGGCGGATATCCGCCTTGCCAACCTTCTCGTCCCAACGAACCTCTATGGTCTGGCCTATTTGCCTGGCGGCGCATATCCCCGCGCACGGCGCATCGACGAGACGTGGCTTGGCGAGGGAGTCGCAAAGCCGGCAGAGTTCACGACGTGGGACGCCGCGCGTTCTCGCGGATGGCGCGGACCTTACGTGCGCGGCAAGGTGGGCGCGTTCCCTGCGCGGGAGGCCGCCGGCGGCGGCTTCTACCCCGACGTCTCCAGCCTCTATTTGCCCGATTGGTTCGCCAGCCACCGCGACGCTTCGATATATGGTTTCGCGGGCGAACCCGCCCTGTTGGATCCCTGGGGCAACCCTTACGTCCTCCAGGTGCCGCCGCCGCAGGCCTTCACCAACGGCAACGTCTCCGCTGTCTCGCCCGCCGTCCGTTTCGCCTATTCAAGGCTCGTTTCCGCCGGGGCGGACGGCAAACTGGACACCCCCTGTTTCTTCGTGAACGCCACCAACGACGCGGCGATCGGCGTCTGGAACGAGCGGACGCGCCGCATCGCCCGCCAGGCGGGGCTGATCGACGGCGACGACCGTTTCCTGAGGGGCGACGACATAGTCCTATTCCTTTTGCGCAACGACACGGACGAAGGGGAGGTGGAATAACTCCATGGGAAAAGGTTTCACGCTTGTGGAGATGGTGGTCGTGCTGGTCTTGATGGCGGCCTTGGCGCATCTGGCCGTGGCGGAATTCGGGCGCCTGCGCGAAAGCCGTCTTTCCGACGCCGCCGACCGGCAGCTCGCGGAGTTGCGCGACGCCGTGTGGTCGCTGGGCGAGGGCGGCGAGCCTCGCGGCTTCCTGGCCGACATGGGCAGGCTCCCGCGCCGTCTCGACGAACTCTGGGCGCAGCCGCCGGATGCGCGGCGTTTCGCCGTGACGAACGTGACGGGCGCCATCCACGTGCCGACCGGCTGGCGAGGGCCGTATCTGCGCCTGCCTGTCGGGAAGGATGCGCTGTTCGACCCGTGGGGCAACGACTTCGGCATGGTCACGAACGACGCGGGATTCGTGACGGCGGTGTTCCACAACGGGGCGGACGGAAACGCGCGCACCCGCAGCCGCGAAGTTTCGCTCGTGCCGCCGGGCGGCGCGGCGGCGGCGCTTACCGTCGTGCCGGACGAGGATGGCGAGACGGCCGCGACGGCGGTGAACTGGTATGGCCCGGACGGATCGGGCGGCGTCACGAACGGCGCGGCCGCAGTGCTCTCCGGCAACCCGGTGCGTTTCGAGGGACTCACGCCGGGCGAGCGCGTCCTGTCGTGCGGCGGCTCAATGCGGCTCGTCCGCCTGCTGCCGGGCGACAACATATGCCGTCTGCGCGGCGCAAGATGAAGGAGACGGCGCATGGCGATTGAAAACCAGCGGACGATCGACAATCCCAAGGCGTTCCGGCAGCAGGTGCGGCTGGCGACGGTGCAGGTGGCGGCGCTGGGCGACGGCGAACTGGCCGCCGCGCTCGCATACGAGCTTGAGCCGTTCTCCGGCATACCCGCCGCCGAGGCGGAGGTGGCGTGGCGGGAGACGCCGGAGTCCAATCCCGCGGTCAAGGTGTATGACGTGGCGGTGGCGAGGCGTCGCGCGAAGGGCGGTGCGCAGGGGAGGGGCGCGGCGAGGCGGCTGAACGCAATCGTATGCGCCGCCGCGCTGATGGCGGCGCTTGCCGTCGCGGTGGACGCACTGGTGCTGGCGGCTCGCCGCGCGGAGCTGCGCCGCGCCGTGGCCGCCCGGCTGCCGCTCGATGGCGAACTGCGCCGCTTGGAGGAGCGCGAACGCGAACTCCGCGAAGAGGCGCGCGCCATCCGCGAACGGCGCGAAGGCGCGCAGTCCGCGCAAGAGAAGGTGGATGCCATGCGCTCTGCCGTGCCGGACGCGCTGGGCGCGATTGCCGCCGCTTGCGGCGGGCGGATCGTAGTAAAGGGCATTTCGTCGCCGGCTCCCTTCGAATTGGAAATCGCCGCCGTGGCGGTGACGCCGGAAAGCGCGGCCGCCACGATGGCGCGCCTGGGCGAAGCCGTGTCCGCGAAAGGTTGGCTGCTGGAGCCGGGCGGCGTCGCCGCCGTCGGCGCCGGAGACATGGTCGATTTCGCCTGCCGTCTGCGGCGCGTCGGCGCAAAGGAGGGGAAATGACGCAGATCCGCACGCGAGACAAGGTCTTCCTGGCCGTGTTCCTGCCGCTCGCCATTGTCGGCGCGTATCTCTACTTCTGGGGTGGCGACGCCGCCAAGGCCGTCGCCGCCATGCGCGCGCGCCGCGAGGCGCTGGTGTCCGCAGAGGATTTCCCGGCGGAGAAGCGTCTGCGCGAAGCGAAGATAGCGGAGGCGGAGCGCGCGCTCGCCGCAGAGAAGGCAATCCAGCCAGCCGCGCCGAAGATCGCCGCCGCGTCCGACGCCACCGTCGCCGGGCGCGAACGCGAGGTCTTGCGGGTCTTCAGGGAATCCGGGCTCGCCGTGATGCGCGGCGAAACAGTCGAGGCGGACTCCGCGGAGCCGGTCGTCGCCGCCATGGCGGCGACGGGACTGCTCCCCTCGCCAGTCTGCCGCAGATACACGCTCGACGGCACGTATCCGGCCGTCAAGCGGGCGCTGGACGCATTCTGCCGCCTGCGAATGGCCGTCGTCGCGAGCCGGATAGGCATGGACGGCGCAGGCTTCGCCCGCTGGACGCTCGAACTGTGGCTGTAGCTCCCCGCCCCCCGACCATCCCGTCTTTTGGCCTTTCCACCACTCACACCACCCACCATGACACCTCTTCTAGAAAGCATATTCTCACTGGGCGAGGAGTATGGCGCAAGCGACATCCACGTGTCCGTGGGGTTTGCGCCGCGCTTCCGCATCAGCGGCTCGCTGGTCGAGAAGGGCGGCTTCGAGCCCTTCGACTCCAAGGCCGTGGACGCCATCGCAACGGAACTCGGCCTCGTCACGCTGCCCGTCGGCTCGCCGGACGGCACCGAGAAGGTGCGCATGATCCTGGCCGCGGACGGCGCGCTGGACGGCGCGGTGACGACTTCGTCGGGCGTCCGCTACCGTTTCAACGTCTATCGGGAGTCGGACCGCCACGCCATAGCGCTGCGCCGCCTAGACACCGGCTTCCGTTCGTTCGAGGAGCTGGGGCTGCCGAAGAGGCTCGCGGATTTCTGCGACGAGCGCGACGGGCTCGTCATCGTCACCGGCCCGACGGGAAGCGGCAAATCGACCACGCTCGCAACTATGCTGGACAGGATAAACCGGACCCGCCGCGGCCATATCATCACGATCGAAGACCCGATAGAGCACGTGCACCGCTCGCGGCTGTGCCTCGTGAACCAGCGGCAGGTCGGCAGGGACACGCGCAGCTTCAGCTCCGCGCTGGTCGAGGCGATGCGCCAGGACCCCGACGTGATACTCGTCGGCGAGAGCCGCGATCTCGCCACCGTCCGCACCGCGCTCCGCGCCGCCGAGACGGGCCACCTCGTCTTCACCACGCTGCACGCCGGCGACGCTCCCGGCGCGATAGACCGGCTCGTCGCGATGTTCCCGCCCGAGGAGCAGACCTGCGCCCGCCACGAACTGGCTCTCGTGCTGCGCGGCGTCTTCGCCCAGCATCTGCTGCCCTCGCCCGGCGGCGAGCGCCTCAGCCTGGCGTGC
This sequence comes from uncultured Verrucomicrobiota bacterium, assembly GCA_946615875.1. Lineage (GTDB taxonomy): Bacteria > Verrucomicrobiota > Kiritimatiellia > RFP12 > UBA1067 > UBA1067. Next base: position 15,857 of record CAMOIK010000008.1, read on the forward strand.
GAACTGCTCGTGAACACCTCCGCCGTCGCGAACCTGATTGCCACCGGGCGCACGGCGCAGCTCTACTCCGTCATCGAGACGGGCGCCGCCGCCGGAATGCGCACGCTCGACCAGTCCCTCGCCGAACTCGTCTCGCGCCGCCTCGTCGGCGAGCGCACCGCGCTCGCGCTCTCCCGCAACCCCGCCATGCTGCAGAGGAGGCTCGACTCGTGAGAACCACGTTCCTGGAACGCGCGGAGTCCCTCTCCGACCCCGTGCTGCTGGTCGATCGCATCCTCCGCGCCGGCCTTTTCCTGCACGCCTCAGACATCCACCTGGACCCGATGGAGGGCTTCCTGCGCGTCCGCCTGCGCATCGACGGCGAACTGGAGGACGTGCTGCACATACCTGCGACGATGCAGAGCGCCGTTACGAGCCGGCTCAAAGTCCTTGCCTCGCTGGACATAGCCGAGCGCAGGGCGCCGCAGGACGGCGGCTTCGTCTGGCGCCTCCAGGGCCTGGCGGCGGGGACGCCGCCGCTGGACGTCCGCATGGCCACGCTGCCGGTGCGCCACGGCGAGCGCGTCACGCTGAGGCTGCTCGAGGCGGGAGGCCGCCGCCTCGGCCTCGACGAACTGGGGATGCGCCCTGCGGACCGCGCGTTGTTCGACGCCGTGCTGCGGCGCCCGCACGGTCTCGTGCTCCTGTGCGGCCCCACGGGAAGCGGAAAGACCACCACGCTGTATGCCGCCATCGGCGAACTGCTGCGCTCCGGCGAGCCCAAGAACATCATCACGGTCGAAGACCCGGTGGAATACGAAATCCCCGGCGTGGCGCAGGCGGAGGTCGATAGCGCCGACAAGGTGAACTTTTCCAAGGCCCTGAAGTCAATCCTCCGCCACGATCCCGACGTGGTGATGATAGGCGAAATACGCGACACGGACTCCCTCGACGCGGCCGTCAAGGCGTCGCTGACGGGCCATCTGGTGCTTTCCACCCTCCACGCCAACGACGCGCCGTCGTGCGTCACGCGCCTGGTCGATATGGGCCTGGACGCTAAGCTGGTGCCCGCCACGCTGCGCCTGGCCGTCGCCCAGCGGCTTGTGCGGAGGGTCTGCCGCGAGTGCGGCGGCGCGTCCGGCGCGGAATGCCCGGTGTGCGGCGGGCGCGGCTTCTCGGGCCGGATCGGTGTCTTCGAGTTCTTCACGCCGGAAGGCGGGCTCGTGCGGCCGATGCGCGAGGACGCGATGGAGAAGGTGGAGCAGGGCGTGACCACCCTCCCGGAGATCGTCCGGGTGATGGGCGAGTGAGGTGCGCGGGACGATGGTCTTCTCGGTAGAGGCGATTGACGGCGGCGGCGCGCGGCGGAGTTTCCGTCGCGAGGCGCCTGACGCCGCCGCGCTTCGCGCCGCCCTCAAGAAGGACGGGATGGTGGTCCTCTCCCTCTCACGGTCCGGAGGCGGGGCGGATGCGCCGGCCGGCGGACCGCGCCAGGCGAAAGGGCCGCTGTTCGTGTCGTCGCTCGCCGTCGAGACGGGGCTGAGGCAGCTGGCGGCAATGCTGCGCAGCGGCGTGGCGCTGCTCGCGGCGCTGGATGTCGTCGCCGGGCAGTCGGAGGGGAAGGCGGCGGGCAGGATGTGGCGGCTTGTTGCTTCGCGTGTCGAGAAGGGGGAGTCGTTCTCCGCCGCCCTCGCCGCGCAGGCGGCGGGCAGGTTCGGCGACGCTACGGTCCGCCTCGCGGAGGTGGGCGAGCGCACCGGCGAACTGGCTCACGCGCTCTCGCGCGCCGCAGACCAGATGGAGGCGAGGCGGAGCCTGCGCTCCATGGTCGTCAATGCGCTCGCCTATCCGCTGCTCGCCGTCGCGATGGCCGTGGCGGTCAGCGCATACCTGGTCGCTGTCGTCATACCGAAGCTGGCCGATTTCCTGCGCACGGGCGGAGTCGCGCTGCCGGGCCCGACGCGGATGCTGATGGATTTCTCGGACGCGGCCCGCGCCAACGCATTCGCCATATGCGCCGTCGTCGCCGCCGCCGTCGCAGTGTGGGTGGCGCTGAGGTTTTTCGATGCGGCGCGCGAGATCCAGGATGCCGCGCTGCTCCGCCTGCCAGTGGTGGGCAGGATACTCCGTCTCTCGGGCACGGCGGTCTTCTCGCGCTCCATGCAGATCATGACCGAGGCGGGGGTGGCGCTCGTCGATGCGCTGGAAACATCCGCGAAACTGCTTGCGAACCGCCGCCTCCGCCGCCGTGTGGATGCCGCCGTAGAGGCCGTGGTGCGCGGCCAGACGCTTGACGCCGCGCTTTCCCCGGCGGTGGAGTTCATGCCGATGATGCGGCGCATGGCGGCCGTCGGCGAGGTCGCGGGTTCGCTGCCAGACGCATTCGCCGAGACCGCCCGCTTCCACGAGACGCTGCTCGCCCTCGCCGTCAAGCGCTTCGGGATGCTCATCGAGCCGGTGATGATATGCGTCACAGGGGCGATCGTGGGCTTCGTGTATATCGCCTTCTTCGTCGCGCTCTTCGCCGTCGCAGGGACCCGCTAGCGGGTCAGGGCGGACAGTATTTCCGCCGCCAGCGCGGCGGGAGGCGTCGCGGCGGAGGCAGGCGCGCCCATTCGCCCGGCGCAGGCGTCGAACATCCGCGTGCGCACGTGGCGCGGCTCTATCGCCGACACGGCGATGCCGCGCGGCGCGAGTTCCGCGGAAAGAGCGCGGCACATGGCGGAAAGCGCACCTTTCGACGCGCAGTACGCCGCGCCGCCAGCCCACCCCTCGCTGGCCGATATGCTGGAGACGGCCAGCGCGCGCATCCCAGAGGGCGAGTTCAGGCGCCTGGAAACGATGTGGCGCATCAGCGCGAGGAAGAGCCCGCAGTTCACGCGGAAGGTCTCGTTCAGCAGTTCGTCGGTCGTCTTCGCCACGGACGCCACAGGGCAGCACCCGGTCGCGAATACCAATGCGTCCAGCCCGGAAGGAATTTCCGCCGCGCCGTCGGCCAGGGCCGCGAAGTCCGCGCGGTTGAACGCGACGACCTCGTGCCCGGCCGCGAGCGCCGCTTCGGCCACTGCGCCGCCTATTCCTCCCGTCGTGCCTGTGACTAGCAGTTTCATGGTGTCGCGCCTCCAGGATGGATGTTGCTCGCCGACTAGACGATCCCCACCGACACCGGGACGGTGAGGCCGGGGAGCGCCTTGTCTATGTCCGCGCTCTTCATGGTGGCCACAAGGCCGCGGTGCCCGGCGTTGATGTGGACCTCGGGAAGGTCGTAGATCGTCCGCTCCACATAGACCGTCATCTGCTTGCGCGTGCCGAAGGGCGACGTGCCGCCCACGTGGTAGCCGGAATGGCGGTCGGCCGTCTCGGGTTCGCAGGTCTGCACCGTCTTGCAGCCGCGCGCACGCGCCAGATTTTTGGTGGATATCTCCATGTCTCCGTGCATCAGGCAGACGAACGGCCGCTTAGTCTCGTCTTCCAGTATGATGGTCTTTATCGTCGCGTGGTGGTCGAGGCCCAGCTCTTCCGCGGCCTGGCGGGTGCCGCCGTGCGGCGTGAAGGCGTAGCTGCGCAGCGTGAACGGCACTTTCGCCGCAAGCAGCGCGCGCCGCGCCATCGTCATGGGATGTTCGTCCTTCTCCTTCATGTCGCCGAGTATTCTACCATATTTCGCGCCTCCCGTGTGGGAAAGCGCGCCAGGATGGCGGAGGAGGCTTTTCGGGCTCGGCGCACACGCGGCGGAAAATATGCTATAATACGTTCCTCAACCCTACAAAAGGAGGAGACGACAGGATGGGCGGACTATGCGGCGTGACGGCGAAGACAGATTGCACCACCGATTTGTTCTTCGGCACCGACTACCATTCGCACTTGGGCACCCACCGGGGCGGGCTGGCGGTGCTGGGAGAGGGCGGGGCGTTCCAGCGCTCAATCCACAACATACAGAACGCGCCGTTCCGCTCCAAGTTCGAGAACGACATCTCGCGCTTCGCGGGCAAGGTCGGCATCGGCGTGATAAGCGACACCGACCCTCAGCCGCTGGTCATGTGTTCGCATCTCGGCACCTTCGCGCTCGTAACCGTGGGGCTTGTCGAGAATATAGAGGAGATCAAGGCGGAACTCTTCCGCGAGAACGCCGCGCAGCTCCAGTTCTCCACCACTAGCGGCATGGTGGGGCCGACGGAGGTCGTCTCGGCTCTCATCGCCACGCAGGACTCGATCGTCGGCGGCGTCCGATACGTCCAGCGGAAGGTGCGCGGCAGCTGCACCATCCTCATCATAGACGACAAGGGCACGCTCTACGCGGCGCGCGACCGTTACGGCCGCACGCCCGCGATCATAGGCCGCAAGGAAGGCTCGATGATCGTGGTGCAGGAGAGCTGCGCGCTGCCGAACCTGGGCTACGAGCACGTGCGAGACCTGGGGCCCGGCGAGATGGTGGCGATGACGCCCGACGGGATGGAGACGGTGATAGAGCCCGGCGATGAGATGGCCATCTGCTCGTTCCTCTGGGTGTATTACGGCTATCCCGCGTCCAGCTACGAGGGGAGGAACGTAGAGATGGCCCGCTACCGCTGCGGCGGAGCGCTGGCCGCGCGCGACACCGTTCGCGTGGATGCGGCGTGCGGCATCCCGGATTCCGGCACGAGCCACGCGCTCGGCTACGCCCACGAGGCCGGAGTGAAATACGCCCGCCCCTTCGTGAAGTACACGCC
>CAMOIK010000009.1 GCA_946615875.1 uncultured Verrucomicrobiota bacterium
GGCGGCGCGCACCACCTCATAAGGCACCATCTTGATCTCGTCGGTCATCTCGTCGAAACGGCGGCCGATGAACCTCTTTATCGAGTAGATGGTCGATTTCGGGTTTGTCACGGCCTGGCGCTTGGCCGCCTGACCGACCAGCACCTCGCCAGACTTCGTGAAAGCCACGATCGAAGGCGTCGTCCTCGCGCCTTCCTTGTTGGGAATCACCGTCGCTTCGCCGCCTTCCATGACGGCCATGCAGCTGTTCGTCGTTCCCAAGTCGATTCCTAATACCTTTGCCATTGCTTTTGTCCTTTCTTCTGGCTATCCTTCATCTAACCGCCATTGACAGAGCACAAGGCGTGCCAGCCGTGCAATGGCACGCTTCTGCGCACAAAGATGCGCCACCCTGTCACACTCCGTGTGCCATGTCACACCGTCTGTCCCACTCTGCTGTGCCACGACTCATCCCCTCCTTTCCCTTTTCTCCTTTAATTAAGGAGTATGCGAGCGGCGCCACGGCAAAGCCGGGCGACACCCTTCGACCGAAGGGGTTGCAGAGGCGGGCGTTTGATGCTATACTGTGCGCGTAAACTCAGGAAAGGAAACAAGCCCGTGAAAATAAAACTTCATATCGCCGCCGTGTTCATCGCCGCAGCGCTGTCGGCGTCTGCCGCCACCTGGACGGCCAAAGCCCCTGGAGAATACAAGTGGGACGCCTCGGAAAACTGGAAGGACGGAGTTCTCCCCTCCGCGGCGGCGGACGCGCTCCTGAACGAAAGCTTGTATCGCCCGACCGGCGCCCAGACGATAACAGGCGATGGAGCGGCAAAGGCCCTCGACCTCCACAACAACAGTCCCTCTACCGCCAGAACGTTTACAGGCAATCTCTCCGTGGAGAAGCTCGTGCTGCGCATAGGGACGATGAACGTCGCCGGCACGCTGGACCTGACGGACACGGGCGGAGCGTATTCGATCGTCGGCGCCGGCACTGAATCGAATGAGACGGGAGGCTTTCTGAACATCATGGACGGAGGTACGGTCCGCGCAGACGGCGTTCACGCAATCTGTGTGGGGCGGCGCGGAGCGGTCGACAACAACAACGCCTCAGGCCGCATCGTCCTGAAAGACGGCGGGCGTTTCGTGCTGAATCCATCCGGCACGACCGGCTCGATGGCTGGACTGCAACTCGGGCGGCACGACGGCAACCGCACCGGCATCTACTCTGCGGCGTACGTCCAGGAGGGCGGCGAATCGGTGCTGGGGCGGATAATGACCGGCTTCGAGAAGAAGACCCATGCGGGGGTGGCGGTATTGGGAGGCGCGATGACCCTGCCGTACATCAACGACGACACGCGCTTCCGCATCGGCCACAAGGGATACGGCGCATTCCAGCTCCTCGGCGGAGACGTCACGGTCGGCACCAACCGCAGTTCCGCCGTCGCGCTCGCCGACGACAAGCGCTTCGGCCAGCGGATGTTCGGCTTCGAAGTCGGTTCCGGCCAGAACGCCGACGACGGGCTGAAAGGCGCGTATCTATACGCCTGCGCCGGCTCGTTCTGGAACACGCTCGACTTCGCCATACAGGGGCAGTCCTACTCGAAGACGGGCGTGAACCCGGCGCACGCCACGATCGACGGCTCCGCCTGCGTCACGTCCCGCACGGTGAGAGTGGGCGCGAACGACGGCGACGGGCGCGCCACGCTGAACCTGAACGGCGGCGTCCTCGTGACGGACGCGATCTATGCAAATCCCAACCGCGCGGGGAGAAGCGAGCTGAACGCGGACGGAGGCAAGATAGTCTTCCTCGCCAGCGCCGTCCAGACGCAGTTCCTTTTCCTGGATGCCATGAACATCTACGAGGGCGGCCTCGAAATCGACGTCGCGGGAAGGAACACGTATCTCGGCAACGCCGGCACCAACGTCGTCCTGCGCACGCCCGGCGGATACGGCGTGAACATCAAGGCGCTCCGGAACATCGGCTCGAACAACACCCCGCCGTGGATCGACATCTCCGGCGGAAGCGGCACCAACGCCGCCGCGGTGTCGCTCATCGACTACGGGACGGGCGACATGACGAACGCGACGATCGTCTGCCGCGGAGAAGGCTACAAACCCGGCGATACGCCTGTGGCGACCGTGACCCGCCCCTACGGAACGACGACGCTCACAGACAGGATCGAGCTTTCGGTCTCCGAGAACAAGCCCGGCGCTCTCGTCAAGACCGGCGGCTACGACCTCTCGCTCTTCGCGCAGCCGGAGTTCGCAGGCACCTACGAGTGCCGCCAAGGCTGGCTGCGGCAGACTACCGCGGCGGGCACCGGCTCCCCGAAGGTCGCGGCCATAGTGGTGGGCGGAGACAACGCGCACTTCCAGACGGGAAGCGGGAACGACACGGCCGTGGCCGCGAACTGGAACCCTGTGAACCCGGAAGCGTCGCTCGCGCTGGGCACGGAGCACGGCCCTGGCATACTGAACGTCCCCGGCGCGGCGGCAGGCGAGGCGGCGCCGTTCGAGCAGTCGTTCGCTTCGCTCGCCGTGCGCGGGACCGGCAACAGGATCGACTGGGCGCCGGGAAGCTCGACCGCTGTCGGCGCGAAGGTGACATTCGGCTCGGTCTCCTTCGAGGATGGCGCGGTGCTGACGATCCCGAAGTGGGACTCCAATTTCAAGGTCTATGTCACGGGGCTTCGCGCGGGCGCCTTCGTCAGGAACGTCAGGTTCGACGGCGTCAATCCCGACGTGTTCGCCATGGTCGCCGAGGACGGCCAGCTCGTCAAGGCCAAGATGGGTCTGACGATCACGGTCTGGTAGCGCGGAGCTTCAGAGCGCCTCTATGAGGTGGCGGCGCATGGCGATCGCGACTGCCTCGGTGCGGTTCGCCGCGCCGAGCTTCGCGAGGACCGCGCGCAGGTGTTCGCCCACCACCGGCACGCTGATGCCCAGCGCCTTGGCCATGTCGGGATTGGAAAGACCGCGCGACGCAAGTTCCAGTATCTCCAGCTGTCGTGGCGACAGATGCGGGCTTGGAGGATCCGCCGTCATGATCCGCTCCACCTCTGGCGACAGGTAGCGCTCGCCCCTGGCCACCGCGGCGATCGCTTCGCGCAGTTCCGGCAGGTCCGCGCTCTTGAGAGTCACGCCCGTCGCGCCGGCTTCCAGCGACCGCGCGAATCCGTCGGACGTGCCGAGAGTCGTCAGCACGAGCACCTTTGCGCCGGGCCACTCCGCGCGTATACGCCGGATGGCCTCGTTCCCGTCCATGTCCGGCATGAGCAGGTCCATGACGACGACGTCCGGCCTGAGCTCAAGCGCCATCCTCACGCCCGTCTCGCCATCGCAGGCGTCGCCGACGACGGCGATCTCGCCGCAAGTCCCCAAGATCGAGACGAGCCCCATGCGCACCACGGTGTGATCGTCCACTAGCAGCACTCTTGTCGCCATGTCAGCATTCCTTTCGACCGATGCGCGCCGTCAGCACGGCACGCGTGCCGCGTCCGGCGGCGCTTTCGATATGCAGCGTCCCCCCAAGCCCCCGCAGCCTGTCGCGCACCCCCTGGAGCCCGAAGTGCCCGTCCGCCACGCCCGGCGCGCGAGCGACGTCGAAGCCGCATCCGTCGTCCGAGACTGCGAGGCGGAGCGTTTCGCCGTCGAGACTGCCTTCGATGCGCACCGCCTTCGCCCGTCCGTGGCGGACTGCGTTCACGACAAGTTCCCTGACGGCGCGCAGTATGTCGTGCGCCTCCTGCTCGGTGAGTTTCCGCCGGCTGACGTCGAGATCCACGCCGAGCTCCACCCCTCCGACGTGGGGAACGAGCGTACGGCGCACGGCGGCCCCGAAGTCCGGCTCGTCCAACGACATGCTTCGCAGGTCCCAGAGCGTGTTTCTCAGGTTTTGGAGACACGACTTCAGCGAGGTGTCGGCGATGGAGAGATGTCGCATGAGAAGCGCGATATCGCCCTTGCCGTATCGCCCGGCGGTCTGGAGCTCCAAGGATACGCCGGCGAGATTCTGCGCGAGGGAATCGTGGAGTTCGACGGAAAGGCGCGCCCGCTCGGCGGTCTTGACGTCGGCCTTGACGCGTCCGATTTTCTCTGCGAGCAGCTGCCGTCCCCTGCGCTCTGCGAGGTATTTGAGCGAGGCCGACCATATCGAGACGGCGACGAGCGCCGCGACGAGCGAGGCCGCAAGCATGCCGAGTCGCGCGGCGGTCCACCATGGCGGGCGCGAGAGTATGCGGATGTCGCGCGGCGACATGGCGACGAGCGTCGCGTCGCGTATCTTGGGGACGACCAGCTCCGGCTCCCAGCGCTTTGCCTCCATCATGCAAATCCCCGTCACGGCGATTTCGCATCCCGTCTCCAGGCCGTCAGGCCAGCCGCCCGGCGATTTCACCGACGCGGAGTCTTTGCCGTCGTCTATGGCGACGGAGGCGACCGAGCCGTCGTCGTTCAGCCTCACGCCCGCCTTTCCCCGCAGCGTCACCGGGCGGCCGTGGTATTCCGGCGATACCGCGCCGCCGCCTATCAGGTCGCCGAGGCTGGCGGCGACGGCCTGATCTTCGGGGATGTCGAGCGGCGCGGACTTTCTCCATTTGGCGCGGAGGAGCGTGATGTGGAAGGCGTCTGTGAGCGGGTATCCGGCGCATTCGACAAATTCCCCCTTCTTAGGCAGGTCACGTCCGTCGAAGACGATGCGCACGAAGTCGCGGTCTTTCGTCTTGACCATCGCCTGGCAGCCGTCCCACACGCACACGACGCGCCCGGCGGCCCTCACCAGCCCCATGGACGTTATGTGCGACGCCGCGGCATTGACTATCGTGCCGATTTCCGGTGCGGCGAAGGGATCGGCGCCGGTCTCGTCAAGCGCGCGTATCGCCGAAAGCCCGGCGCAATGGAAACTCCGCCCCGCGAAAAGGCGCATTGAGCCGCTGCGCGGATTCGGGAAGCCTACGACTTCGATGCGGCGCCCTATGAGTTTCGCGAATTCCTCCACGGGGGTCTCGACGAGCGGCACGGCCACGCGCAGCAGCTGCCCGGAGTCGAAGAGCGAGATCGTGGCCCATGTGCGCGACGTCTCGCTCGCGGCGACGTCGCGGACCAGTCCGGAGGTGCGCACGGGCGCGTAGTCGAGGCTGCCGCCGTTCACCTCTGCGATCGTGGCGGCGACCGGCGCAGGCGGCGCGGCGTGGGCGAGCCTTTCCACCGACGACGCGCATAGCGGGCGCATCCTGTAGCGGGAATCGTCCTTCGGCTGCTCCCCGCGCACCCTGACGAAGTCGCCGGCCGCGACCTGCAGCTTCCGCGAACCATCTTGCGCCATCAGGAACAGCTTGCCCGTGCCGTCGCCCACGAAGACGTACATGACGTTGCCAGAGGAGCGGATCACGCCAGCGGCCTGCGCCTGGACGTCGTAGCGGAACGCGCCGCCGCCGGCCATCGCCGACACGACCTCGGCTATGTTGGTCGCGGGCCTGTCGGCTGGCGGGAAGGCGGCGAGCGACGCCGCGATGGCGAAGAGGGCGAGCATGGTCTAGATTATACCATAAACGGCGGCGGGCGGGGCGGATTTCCGCGCCGCCCGACACCCTTCGGTCGAAGGGGTGGCGCAAGCAGACGCGAAATGATATAATCGCCATGTGAACTCGTTTTTGACAGACTACAGACGGAGGATTGCGAAAGTGAACGTTTGTTTAGGCCGTGGCGCGTGGCTTGCCGCAGCCGTGCTTTGCGCCGGTGCGCTCTGCGCAGACTCTTTCACGGGCTGGCCCGCCGAGGCGCGCCCTTCGGCGGTGAGCCGGCGCATCGCCATGCAGTTCCTTTCCACGCCGCCCGACTGCTACCGTCCGTCAAGGGGCTACAGGGGCAACGAAGGCTATGGCTTCGGCCGCGAGATACAGTATTCCGTCGTCAGCCTCTGGGTGAACGCGATGGAGTGCGCCCGCATCGTCGGCGATGCGCACCTGGAGGAGCTGCTGGTCGATGCGTTCGAGCCGTTCTACGGCGTCAAGAGGCACGTCCTGCCGGATTTCAAGCACGTCGATTTCTCCATCGTTGGCGCCGTGCCGCTGGAAATCGCGATACTGACGGGCGACGCGAAGGCGCGCGAACTCGGCCTCTCCTTCGCCGACAGGCAGTGGGAGAAACCGAAGGCGGACGATCCGAAGCCGTGGTACAACGCGATGCCGATCGAACTCCGCCTCGACTGGTGGGAAAAAGGCTACTCCCCCGAGACCAGGCTGTGGATAGACGACGCATACATGATCGCCGCCCTCCAGACCCAGGCATACCGCCTCACGGGAGAAAGCAAATACATCGAACGCGCCGCGAAGGAACTGTGCCTCTACCTCGACAGGCTCCAGCTGGACAACGGCCTGTTCAACCACGCGGAAGACGTCCCCTTCATCTGGGGACGCGGCTGCGGATGGATGGCGGCGGCGATGCCGATGGTGCTGCGACACCTCCCGCAGGACAGCGAATACCGCGCAAGGATAATGGAAGGGTATCTGCGCATGGCCAAGACTCTGCTGGCGACTCAGCGCGAAGACGGCATGTGGCGGCAGCTCGTCGATGACGAGAACGCCTGGGCGGAAAGCTCCGCCACCGCGATGTTCGCCTACTCCTTCGCCGAGGGAGTGAAGAACGGCTGGCTGCCGGAGAACCCCTACGGCCACGCCTTCCGCAAGGCGTATCTCGCGCTTGCGGGGCGGATGGACGAGTTCGGCAACCTCTCCGGGACGTGCGAGGGCACCAGCGCGAAGAACGACCGCGCCTACTACCTCGCGCGGCGCAGGGTCAATGGCGACCCCCACGGCCAGGCCGCCATGCTCTGGCTGTGCAGGGCGATACTCGAAAAGGCGAAAGGAAAGGAGGTGGCGGCGAAAGACGCGCGAGAGCGCGCGCCGCTCCACCGCGCCGCCCCGGAAGACGACCTCTTGGCGACGGAGCCGGAGCTGCTGAACGCCAAGGCGGACGGCTTCCGCGGGATATGGTACTACAACCAGCCGTCGGGAGACGAGTATGTTTACAAGTATTCCGGCGGCATGGGCACCTACTGCGCCGGCCACATCCCGATGGCCGTCTATTCGCGCGAGGCCGGCAAGACGTTCTTCACCTACGGCGGAACCGACGCGCGCAACGGCACGCTGCTGCAGTGCGTCTCCTATTTCGACCACGCGACGGGCAAGCTCGCGCGCCCGACCATCGTCTTCGACAAGCACACCACCGACGCGCACGACAACGCCGTCATCAGCATCGACGGCAAGGGCTTCATCTACATATTCTCCGCTAGCCACGGACAGAGCCGCCCTTCGGCAATTGCGCGCAGCGAGCGCCCCTACGACATCTCGAAGTTCAAGGTGGTGTGGACCGGCAACTTCTCGTATCCCCAGCCGTTCTATTTCCCCGGCAAGGGTTTCCTCTTCCTCCACGCATGGTACATGGCGGGCCGCGCCAACTGCCTCATGACCGGCAACGAAGACGGCTCGGTCTGGAGCGACCGCACGCGCCTGGCCTATTTCAATTCTGGGCACTACCAGCGGGCGTGGCAGTTCGGCGCCGAGAAGGTCGGCGTCGCCTTCGACCAGCATCCGAAAGACAAAGGGCTGAACTGGCGCACCGACATCTTCTACATGGAGTCCGACGACTTCGGCAAGACGTGGAAGAACGCGGCGGGCGAACCGCTGGCACTGCCGCTTTCGCGGCGCGACAACGCCGCGCTCGCCCTATCGTATGCCGAAAAGTCCCGCAACGTCTACATAAAGGGCGTGAAGTTCGACCGCGCGGGGCGCCCGGTAGTCCTCTACATCGTCAGCAAGGGCTACCGCTCCGGACCGATCGACGGTCCGCGCGAATGGAAGCTCGCGAAGTGGACGGGCGCCGAATGGCGCGAAATCGACACGGGCATACGAAGCGACAACAACTACGACTACGCCGAACTCTACATCGATACCGACCGGGACTGGCGGATAATCGGCGCCAGCGAAACAGGGCCGCAGCCCTACAACCCCGGCGGCGAAATCGCGGCATGGGCGTCGCACGACGCGGGCGAAACGTGGGTTTTCGAGAAGCAGCTCACTAAAGGGAGCGTGCGCAACCAGAACTATCCGCGCCAGCCGCTGAACGTCAATGGCGGCTTCTACGCCTTCTGGTCCGACGGGCACGGGCGGATGCCTTCCGTGTCGAGGCTTTACTTCTGCGACAGCAATCTCAACGTTTTCGCAATGCCGCTGGAGTTTTCCGGCGATTTCGCCTCGCCTGAGCCGATGTGAGCGAAACGGGAGAGGCGGCGCGACCGCCTCGTGCCCCCTTTCTTCCATATCGCCTCCTTTTCCCCTCTTTTACCGCCTTCCCGGTCTCGCCGCAAACCGACACGCGTCGGATGACAAACCGGCAACTGTCGGTTCGCCAACTGACAAACGACAGGGGAAAGGCGATGCCATTGCCGTGCAGATGATGTTTCGCCGTCCAGACAAGAGAAAATATGCTATAATATGCGGCTGTATCAAGACATGGAGGGAGAATGGCGACCAGACCAGAGATCGAGGCTGATTCTTGCAAAGGATGCGGCAGGTGCGTGGCGGCGTGTCCGCGCAAATGCCTGGAGATCGTGCACGCGTTGAACTCGGCGGGGGTGCGTCCCGTCGGCTACAAGGGCGAAGGCTGCATTGGCTGCGGGATATGCTTCTACAACTGCCCGGAACCCTACGCTATAAAGGTGGTGAAGGAATGACAAAGTTCGTGAAAGGCAACGAAGCGGTCGTGATGGGTGCGCTCTACGCGGGGTGCGAGCTCTATTTCGGCTATCCCATCACGCCGGCGAGTGAAATCGCGCACGGCGCGGCCAAATGGTTTCCGATGCTCGGCAGGACGTTCGTGCAGGCCGAGTGCGAGACGGCGTCGATCAACATGATGTTCGGCGCGGCCGGCGCCGGCAAGCAGTGCATGACGGCGACGAGCGGCCCCGGCTTCTCGCTTATGCAGGAGGGGCTTTCGTATCTGGCGGGCGCCGAACTGCCCGCGGTGGTGGTCGATGTGATGCGCGCGGGCCCTGGGCTCGGCAACGTCTATCCGGAGCAGGGCGACTACACGCCGGCCGTGAAAGGCGGCGGGCACGGCAACTACCAGACCTTCACGCTGGCGCCGGCTTCGGCCCAGGAAATGTGCGACTTCACCATCAAGGCGTTCCGCATGGCCGCGAGGTGGCGCACCCCGGCCGTAGTGCTGGTCGATGGCCTGCAAGGGCAGATGATGGAGTCCGTCACGCTGCCGGAAACCGAACTGGACGCGCCGGACTTTTCGGCGTGGGCGGCGCAAGGCGAGGCGAAGACGCGCGAGAATCTCGTCAAGTCCATATACCTCGACGCCGCGCAGCAGGAGGAGTTCAACATCCACCTCCAGGAGAAATACGCCCGCATGGCGGCGGACGCCGAGGCGGAGGCCTTCATGTGCGACGACGCCGACCTCGTGCTCTGCGGATACGGCATATCGAGCCGCATCGCCCGCACGGTGGCGCAGGAGCTGCGCAAGGAGGGCGTCAAAGCCGGCGTCTTCCGCCCGATCACCCTCAATCCCTTCCCTCGCGCGCAGCTGGCCGCCGCCGCGAAAGGCCGCAAAGTCATGGCGATCGAGCTGGACGCCGGGCAGTTCGCCGACGATATCCGGCTCAATCTCGCCAAGTCCGGCCTCGGCGCCGAGGCGGCGGCGGTGCGCATGGTGCACCGCATGGGCGGCGAAGTGGTGACGGTCGATGACGCAATCGCGGCCGCGAAGGAGATGCTGGCATGAAGACGATAGAACAGAAGGGAATGTACAGGGAGTTTCCTCGCTGCGGCAAGCCGCACGCAAGGACCACGCACTACTGCCCGGGCTGCGGGCACGGCATAGTCAACAAACTCGTGGCGGAGGCGTGCGCAGAACTCGGCCTGCAGGACAGGACCATCTTCGTGGACCCCGTCGGCTGCGGCGTCTTCACCTACTACTACTGGGACGCCGCGCACATCTCGGCGGCGCACGGCAGGGCGGCGGCGGCGGCCACGGGCGCGGCGCGGGCGCGCCCCGGCGCGGTGACGATCGCCTACCAGGGCGACGGCGACCTGGGCGCGATCGGCTTCAACAACGCCTTCCAGGCGGCGTCGCGAGGAGAGAAGTTCGGCTGCATATTCATCAACAACTCGCTCTACGGGATGACCGGCGGCCAAATGGCGCCGACTACGCTCGACGGCGAGAAGACCACCACGACGCCCTTCGGACGAGACCCGGCGACGACCGGCTTCCCCCTCCACGTCTGCGAAGTCTTCAACGCGCTGAAGGCGCCCGTGTACATAGCCCGCGTCAGCGTGGCCGACACGAAGCGCATCATGCAGGCCCGGCAGGCGATCCGCAGGGTCTTCGAGCTGCAGCGCGACGGCAAGGGCTACGCGATGCTTGAAATCCTCGCGCCGTGCCCCACCAACTTCCGCATGAACGCACAGGACGCCGCGAAATTCTGCATCGAAGAAATGGAGAAGGAATTCCCCCTCGGCGTCTTTCGCGACGACTCCTCCCACGTCGAAAGCGCCGTGCGCGAAATCCCGCGCGCCGCGTCGTGCGCGGAGCTCTTCGCCGGCGGCGAGAGCGCGCCGCCCGTCGCCGACGATCCGAACGTGCCGGAGCGCCGCTTCAAGTTCGCCGGCTACGGCGGACAGGGCATACTTTCCCTCGGGCTCTGCGTGGCCGAAGCCGCGCGCCTCGAGCGCCGCCACACGCTGTGGTTCCCGTCGTACGGACCAGAGCAGCGCGGCGGCTCGGCGAGCTGTTCCGTGGTGGTCGGCGGCCTGCGCATCGGCGCGCCTACGGTCGAGCACCCGGACGTCCTCGTGTGCATGAACCAGCCTTCCTACGAACGCTTCGTCGGCGACGTGAGGAAAGGCGGGCTCGTCATCGTCGATGAGACCGTGCCTATCGCGGTCCAGCCGCCGGAAGGCGTGCGGCTCAAGCGCGTCCCCGCCATAGCGATGGCCGAGGAGTTCGGCGTGCCGAAGGCCGCGAACACGATGATGCTCGCCGCCCTCAAGACCTTCAAGGCCACGGGCCTTGGCGACGACTCGCTGGAGACCGCGCTATGCGCCTCCTTCAAGAAGAAGCCGCAGCTCATCGAAAAGAACCGCGAACTGCTCCATCGCGCCGAACGGCGCCTCGCAGAAGACTAAGCGAAAGAGGGTGGAAAGGCGGATCGCCCCTATGCTCTGCCATCTACCCTCTATCATCTACCCACTATCTTGGCCTGACTTTTCGCGTGGGCGTGGCGGCAAACGGGTCCTCTGGCCAGTAGTGCCTTGGGTAGCGGCCTTTCATATCCTTGCGGACCAGGCTGTAGGTCTCGCGCCAAAAGCCGGCGAGATCCTTGGTCACCTGTATGGGACGGTGGGCCGGGGAGAGCAAGGTCATGACGATCGGGACTTTGCCGCCCGCGACGCGAGGGGTCTGCATCAGGCCGAAGCACTCTTGCAGACGCACTTCGACCGTAGGCTCGTCGCCCTCGTAGCGGATCAGCATCCTGCTGCCCGTGGGCACTTCCATTCGCTCCGGGGCAAGGCGGTCCAGTTCGCGCCTGTCGTGCCCGGCGGCGGCGGCGACCGAGGATAGCACGCGCACCATGTCCAGCCTCTCCAGGTCGCGCCACTTTGTCGCGCCGTCCAGGAATGGCGGCAAGGCGTCAAGTATGGCGGCGTCCGACGGTTCCGGCCACTGGCAGTGGCGGTGCAGGAAGTCGATGCGCGCGCGGAACTGCCTGGCTTCCTTCGTCCAGCACGGCAGATTGTCTATGCCCTTTTGGCGGATGCCGTCGAGCATCGCCGCCACGATGGCGGAGCGATCGCCGTCCTCCGGCTGGCCGGCGGCGACCTCGCGCAGCGGCATCTGGCCTATCCTCTGGCGGACCGCCGCCTTTACGCGGTCGTTCTGCCTGTCCCACTCGCAGACGGTCTCGCTCACGATGCGGTCCGCGAACAGCTCCTCGACGTCGCGCCTGTCGATCGGGGCGCAGAGAAACACCTTGGCGTCGCCCAGGCGGTCATCGAGCTCGCAGCAGACGATGAACGGCTCCTTGGCGAGCGCATCTTCCCGCTCCAGCATGGCGCCGCGCCCGGAAACCATGCGGAACGTGCCGTTGCCGCGGTTCCTGGCGACGCGGTCTGGATACGCCAAGGCGAGCATCGCGCCCTCCGAAAGCGTGGATGCGCGCGTGCGCTGCGCACCGGCCGAGGATCTGGACGCGAAGCGCCCGGCCAGCCTGAGTATGCGGCGCGAATAGGGTCTGTTCGGAGTCTCCCGGATTTCGTCCAGGACCCTGCGTATGTCCGTCTCGCGGGTCTTGGCGCCCTCCTCGATGATGGCGGCCAGCACGGCGGCGGGGTCGGCGCCGTCGGTGCCGAGCATCATGTTGGCCAGGCGCGGATGCATGGCCAGCTGCGCCATCTTCTCGCCCTTCGCGGTCAAGCGGCAATCGGCATCCAGAGCGCCGAGACTCTTGAGCAGCGCGACGGCCTGTTCCCACGCGGCGGCGGCCGGCGGCGTGAGCCACGGCAGGCCGTCGCGTCCCGCCGCGCCCCACGCCACGCTCGAAAGCACGAGGGAGCAAAGATCGGCCTCAAGTATCTCCGGCGTCTGGCGTTCGGAACGGGCGCGCTCCTCCGCTTCCGTCCAGAGCCGGTAGCATACGCCCGGGCGGACGCGCCCCGCGCGCCCCCTGCGCTGTTCGGCGCGGTCGCGGGTGAGCGGGAGCGTGACGAGGGCGCTCATGCCGGTGGCAGGGGAAAAACGGCTCCTGCGCATAAGGCCCGAATCCACGACGCAGGTGATGCCCTCGATGGTCACCGACGTCTCGGCGATGGACGTGGAGAGGATGACCTTGCGGCGGCCGCCGTGCGCGAACACCCTGTCCTGCTCCTCCTTGGGCAGCGAACCGTACAGCGGCAGCACATCGACGCCGGCGGCGGCTCCCGACGTCGCGAGGATGTCGGCGGCGCGCCGTATCTCGCCTTCTCCCGGCAGGAAGCAGAGGATGTCGCCGTCCGTCTCGGCCAGCGCCTTGCCGACCGCCGCCACCATCGATACACCGCCGAGATAGCGCGTCTCCACCGGAAACATCCGCCCTTGCGCATGGACTTCTACGGCGTCGTCCATGTGGCCGGCGACTTCGGAGGCGTCAAGCGTGGCGGACATCACCATCAGGCGAAGGTCTGGGCGCAGGGCGCGCCGCACGTCCAGCGCCATGGCGAACGCCATGTCGCACTGGAGGGAGCGCTCGTGGAATTCGTCAAACACCACCAACCCCACGTCCGCCAACTCCGGATCGGCCAGCAGCCTCTGCGCGAGCAGCCCTTCGGTGACGATCTCAAGACGGGTGGAGCGCGATATCTTGCGTTCAAGACGCACCTGGTAGCCGACCGTGCCGCCGACCGCCTCGCCCATGAGGCCGGCCATGTGGAGGGCGCAGTTTCGCGCGGCCAGGCGGCGCGGCTCGAGCATCACGATCTTCCTGCCTTCAAGCCACGGCTCGCCAAGCAGCGCGAGCGGCACCCGCGTAGTCTTGCCGCTGCCGGGCGGCGCCGTCAGCACGACATCGCGGTTCGCCGCCAGATGGCGGCGGATTTCATCTATCTTCTCTTCTACGGGATACATCGACATTCCCAGTCCCTGCCCGTCGCGACGAAGCGGAGCGACCCGCGTCTCACCTTGTTTCACGCGCCTTGCTGCTCTGGCTCCCGTCGGCGCCGACACGCTTGAGCTCGTGCGCATCGAGCGTCAGCTCGGCTTCAAGTCCGGTCCCGAATACGCGATATCTGAACGTCTGGCGGCGGTCTGTGAGATTGGCCGCGAGAAGGACCGTCTCCCCGTCGGCGGTGCGCCACCAGTTGCCGATCACGTCGGTCATGGTCGCGAACTTGCTGGGCGGGAGCTTGTAGGTCTTGTCGAAGAGGCGGAAATGCGGCCGTCGTCCAAGCCACTCGTATGTCGTGGAACCGATCTCCCCCTCGAAACGCAGCTCGTCCAGGAGATTCCCGTATGCCAGGGCGTCGAGGTTCTCCTGCCTGAATGTGCAGAGTTCGCGGATTATGTCGCATTTGTCCGGCTTGTCGAGGACGTCCGGCAGATACCATCCAAGCGGGTGCCCCCACAGAAGCTCCCGCGTCTGGAGCGCGCGAAACGCCTCCGGCGCGTCGTCGGTGTTCTGCGGACTGCAGAAGTACGTGGTGTATCCGGAATACACGGCGCTGTAGAACGGGACGTTGTCGGGAGAGCGCTCCACGACCTGGAGAAATCCATCGACCATGCCGATGTACGCCTCCCCGGCGCCTTCGACGGTGACGAACGCACCCTTGGCGTTGTATGCCCGGCGAATTGGTTCGAGAGCCTGACGGTATCCGTCGCACCACCACGCGCCGCCGCCGAGCGGATGCTTGTGGGACGCATCGTAGCACGGGACGCCCTCCGCCGCGCCAACCTGGTCGATGAAGATCGACTTCGCCCCGAGTTCGTCGAGTATGCGCCCCGAAAAGCCGCGCAGCACGCGATGCCATTCAGGGCAGCCTGGGCACATCACGGCGAGCCGGGGCGTCCACGGCGCGTACTTCTCGGTGTGGCGCGTCGCATCTGGCCGCATGACGGCGTATGGCTCGGCCATGAGATAGCCGCTGGTGGAGACCGACCACAGTCTTCCGTTAGTGTAGGGCATCGGCTCCTGCCCGATCGATTCGCAGAACGCGATGCACTCCTTTGCGCCAGGCTGCTCGGGGAAATACTCCGGATAGTTCACGTCGTGGCCGGAGTGCTGCCACAGGTGCCAGTGCAGGCCCGTGGAAAATCCGGGGAACAGCGCCTTCGCGCGGGCAAGGACGTTCGACGCCGCGTCGGGGCCGCCGTGGATGTTGATCCACAAAGGTATCTCGCAAATGCGCCTTGGATAGGACGGAATGTCTTTGATCGGCCCCTTCGCCGCCCACTTCTGCTTCAGGGCGAAACCACGGTAGCGCCATGCCGCCGACCACCAGTCGCCTTTCAGCGGCGCAATCACGACGTCATATCGCGGGCCCTCCGCGCCGACCTCGACCGTCGTCCTGAAACAGAAGTTTTGTTCGCCTTCAAGCATCAACCGCTTGATCCGCGCATCCGGATCCTCGGCGGCGACATACAGCCCGTCGTCTCCAACGAAGAAGGCGCTGACCATCGGCGCATAGCCCAGGTAGTCCATCTTGAACGGCTTGGCACTGGCCGTGCGCTTTTTGTGGAGCCGCGCTCCGAGATCGCGCGCCGGCAGCATCACGTCGCCTTCGCCGTTTCGCGTCACGCGGTTGAGGCGCGGGAAATCCGTCTCGAAAAGCCGCCACGCCCGCGAACGGTTGTCGAAGGAGAGCCGCCATGCCTGCGAACCGTCGCCGCGCCTCTCGATTCTCGCAAACGCGTCAAGCACGCCGCGCTCGCCCCGAAGCGGGATATCACGCCAGACAAGCGTGGTCACGGCGCCGACGTCGCGCCGCTCGAAGCGCGCGGCGTCCTTGGCGGATACGACGACACGGTTGGTCAGCATTCCGTCCATTGCGAACGTCGCCGCCCACAGATCCCCGCCGCCTGTCGCGAACACAGCATTGCCGACGCCAATGCCGACAAGCGCGTTCCTTTCGTCAAACGATACGTTCAACTCCTCTGCGCGAACGGCGCACGCAAGTGCTGCGACCGCGAACAAGACAGGCAACTTCATTGGCATCCTTTCATATGTCGTTCCACCAAGCCGTATTATACCATATTCTCCGTCGCCTCCGCCATGGAAGGCGCGACTTCGCCGGCCTCGGGAGCTAGCGCACCGTTCCATGGGCAGGCGCCATGTTCTCTCCGAGCAGCGCCAAGGCGGGGTCGGCGGCGGAATAGTCCTGTATCCATCCGGCATCGAAGCCGAAGTCCGCCGCCGCCGCCGTGACGCTCTCGTATTCGTCGTGCGTCACCGTGCGGTCGAGCGGCGGATGCTCCTTCGCCAGATACGCCGGAGTGAACTGGCTCATGAGCGACACCGGCACTTCGCTGGAGACTTCCGTCGCCAGCCACGCCAGATTCTCTATGGCTTCGTCGGCATGGCCCGGCAGGACGAGTATCCGCACGATGAGACGGGCGTTTTCCGCCGCCCACTTTACAGCGCTGCGCGAGGCTTCGACGTAATCGGGCGCGAAAGAAAGCTCGCTCGCCGTCTCGTTCCGGGAATATCGCAGGTCGAACAGCGCCCAGTCGCAGAGTTCGCGGTATTCGCCGAGCGTCTCGACCCTCTCGTAGCCGGACGAATTCCAGACGAACGGCAGCGAGATCCCCTCCGCCTTGAGCATTTGGGCCGCTTCGCGTATGAACGGCAAATAGGGCGTGGGCGAGACAAGGTTCCAGTTCTCCGCCTTGTCGTCTATAGCCAGGCCCCGCATTATCTCCGCCAGGCGCGCCACGGCAACGTCCTCGCCCTCCCCCTTCCACGACCACGGGGAGTTCTGGCAATAGATGCAGCGCATCGTGCAGCGCGAGAAGAATACGCAGCCGCTCCCCCGCTCGCCGGTGACAGGCGGCTCCTCGCCGAAATGCAACCCCCATCGGAAGACGCGCGGACGCGCCCCCGCGCCGCAGAACCCGCGCGCCGCACCTCTATCGACACCGCACCGCCTCGGACACAGTTCGCACACCATACAGACGAACCTACTTCTTGATCTTGATTTCGATCGGGACGAAGGCCTCCGGGGATTGCGCGCGCCTGATGATCTTGTCGGCGTATTCGTCGGAATACCAACGGTCCGTGCCGGTGCGGTCGCGCCGTCCGTTGTAGCGCTGGAGGGCGCGCGGCCAACCGTCGAAAAACCCCTGCGGACGCTCGGCGGCGGGACGAGCCGAAGCGCCAAAGCCCTTTCGCGAAAGATATTTGATCGCGGCCATCACGTTGTTCGTGACGTTGCCTTCGTTGCGGCGCGTCGGCTTGACGAGTCCGACCAGCTCCTTCTCGCGGCCCCAGTCGCCGGGCACATTGACCTGCAGAGGATCGACCGCCCATGCCGCCTTAGAGCGCGGGCCGTTGCCGCCAGACTCCTCTATCATGTGCGACTTGACCATGGCCGCCGTCAGGTCGTCGATCTTCGCCGCCTGCACAAGGCTGCCCCCGCACCATTCCGGCTTCGCCGCGTTGAATTCCCTGACCATCTTCGCGATCAGCTCGTCGTGCTGCTGGTAGCGCTCGTCCTCGAATCCGCGGAACACCGGCAGCCCCGCGCCTCCAGCGACGGAGCGCGCCTTGCGCGGCTTGCGCATCTTCGCCGCCGCCTCGACCCTCGCGCCCTGCGAGGCGAGATACGGCTCGATCACGTGCCTGCGCACAAACGCCTCGATGCGCTTGATGCGCTCCAGCTCGTCGTCGGTGACGAAGCGGCGGTCTATGTAAAGCTCGCCCCAGTCGTCGAAAAGGAATTCTCCGACGCCTCCGGTGTCGATCGTGTAGCGGAGCGCCGCCTTGGACGGCGGCTCCTCCGCTATGCCCTTTTCCGCCAGCGCCGCCTTGTGGCGAGCCTCGCGCAACGCCGCGTTCTGCATGATCCGCAAGGCGTCGAGCGCAAGGGGCACCGCCTCGGCGAACGCGGCGCGGTCGATCGACAAGGCCGCCATCACGCTCGTGTCGGCGGCGCAGACGCCGCCGCACAACGCCAGGGAGAGGCCTATGGCGAGAAGCTGTTTCATTCAACCGGCGGTTGCGGAGACGTTTCCCGCCCCTGGTCTTCGGGCGCTACCGACGCCTGGGCGCCTTCATCGCCTTCATCGCCTTCGCAGACGGATACGGAGACGAGCGACGCCCCTTCCGAGAGGCGGACCAGCTTGACGCCCTTCGCCGTGCGGCTCTGGACGCTGAACTGCGAGACCGCGCTGCGCACCATCTGCTGGTCGCTCGTGATCGAAATCACGTGCTCGTCGTCCGAAACGGCGTGCACGGCGACGACGCCGCCGTTGCGTTCCTCGCCCTTGATGCCGATCATGCCCTGGCCGCCGCGCCCGTGCCGCGTAAAGTCCTTGAACTCGCAGCGTTTGCCGTAGCCGTTCTCCGTCGCGATGAAGAGGGTCTTGGCGTCATCGACGGCATCCAGCGAAACCACGCGGTCGCCTTCGCGCAGCCTCACGCCCCGCACGCCCGTCGCGCCGCGTCCCATGCGGCGGACGTCGCTTGACGCAAAGCGCATGGCGCGGCCGTTGCGCGTGAACATGATGATGTCCTCGTCCGGCCTGACGATGCGCACATCGACCAGCTCGTCGCCTTCGTCGATGTTCAGCGCCCGCTTGCCGCTGCGGTTCACCACGGCGAGTTCGGTGAGGGCCGTTTTCTTGACTGTGCCGAGGCGCGTCGCGAAGAACACGTCCATGTCATCCGACACTTCGCGTATCGGCAGCAGTTCCAGCACCTGCTCGCCCTCCTGCAGGTCGAGCAGATTGATGAGCGGCTTGCCGAAACTGGCTTTCGCGCCCTCGGGGATCTGGAACGCCTCCTTGCGGAAGAGCCGCCCGGTGTTCGTAAAGAAGAGTAGCGAATCGTGGGTCTGCGCCACGAACACCTGCCGTATGAAATCCTCCTCTTTGACCTGGGCGCCGCGCACTCCGTGGCCGCCTCGCCGCTGCTCGCGGTATTCGGTCAGGGGCACGCGCTTCACGTATCCGCGGTTCGAGAGGGTGATGACGCACGGGGCGTCCGGGATAAGGTCCTTCAGCGAGACCTCGTTCTCGTCCGGCACTATTTCCGTGCGGCGCTTCGCGTCGTCCTTGGCGCAATACTTCGTCTTGATGTCGGCCAAGTCCTGGCGGATGATCGCATACACCTTTTCTGGATCGGCGAGGATCGCCTCGAACTCGGCGATGGCCTCGAGGAGTTTCGCCATCTCGTCGGCGAGCTTGTCGCGTTCCAACCCGGTAAGCTGGTAGAGCCGCATTTCGAGGATCGCGTTCACTTGCGGCTCGCTGAAGCCGAAACGTTCGACAAGCCGCGTCTTCGCCTCGTCGCGGTTGCGCGACGAACGGATGATGGAGACCACTTCGTCGAGATGGTCGATCGCCAGCAGCAGACCGTCCAGTATGTGCTTGCGGGCGAGGGCCTTCTTCAGGTCGAAGCGCGTCCTGCGCGTGATCACGTCGAAGCGGTGATCGACATAGGCGCGGAAGAAGTCCTTGAGGTTGAGTATCTTCGGCCGGCCGCCGTCGATCGCGAGCATTATCGCGCCGAACGTCGTCTGGAGGGCGGTGTGCTTGTAAAGGTGGTTGAGGACGATCTCGGCCATCGCGTCGCGCTTGACGTCCACTATGATGCGGATGTCGGCCTTCGACTCGTCGCGGATGTCGCTGACGCCCTGGACGATCTTGTCCTTGACCAGGTTGGCCATGTGAACGAGCATTTCGCGCTTGTTCACGCCGTAGGGGATCTCGGTGATTATTATGCGCTCGCGGCCGTTCGCGGCCTTTTCGATCTCGGCTTTGCCGCGCACGGTCATCTGGCCGCGCCCCAGCTTGTACATCGCGGCGATGCCGTTGCAGCCGCATATCTGCGCGCCGGTCGGGAAGTCAGGGCCCTTGACGAACTTCATCAAGTCCTCTACGCTGCAATCCTCGCGATGCTGCACGTAGTAGTCGAGGCCGTCGCAGATTTCGCCGAGGTTGTGCGGCGGGATGTTGGTGGCCATGCCCACCGCGATTCCCGTGGTGCCGTTCAGAAGGAGGTTCGGGAGTTTTGCGGGCAGGACGGTCGGCTCCTCCGTGGTTTCGTCGTAGTTCGGCGTCATGTCCACGGTGTCCTTTTCGAGATCGGCGAGGAGTTCGTCCGTAACGCGCTGCATCCTGATTTCCGTGTAGCGCATGGCGGCGGCTCCGTCGCCGTCTATCGAGCCGAAGTTTCCGTGGCCGTCGACAAGCGGCACGCGCAGCGAGAACGGCTGGGCCATTCGCACGATGGTCTCGTACACCGCCGAGTCGCCGTGAGGGTGGTATTTGCCGATGACGTCGCCGACGATTCTCGCGGACTTCACGTGCTTCGCATTCCACGTGTTGCCGGCCTTGTGCATTGCGTAGAGGCAACGGCGGTGGACGGGCTTCAAGCCGTCGCGCACGTCAGGGAGGGCGCGCCCGATTATCACGCTCATCGAATAGTCGATGTAGTCGCGCGACAGTTCCTCCTCGATCGTAACGTCTTCCAGGGTTCCGCCAACCATCGGCGCGGCCGCCGCTTCGGCATCAATGTCCTTGACTTCTTCGCTCATGACGCCCGTATTATACCATATTTTTCACGTCACAGGCTACGCATGTGTAGTGGGTAGATGGTAGTGGGTAGTGGTGGGTGGTTTTCAGTTGTCTCTTGCTTCTACCATCCTCTCTCTCCCATTTCCCATACTACCAACTACCCTCTACCATCTATCATCTGACCTCTACTGGCCAGGAGAGGGCGGGCTTCTTGCACGTGGCCTCGCCGGAGCCGACGCCGTCCA
>CAMOIK010000010.1 GCA_946615875.1 uncultured Verrucomicrobiota bacterium
GGCAAATTTGGAAAATCGAGAAAACAAAGGCCTCCCTTCGTCAAATACCGTTCAATAGCACAATGGAGGCTTGAACATGACACGAGGAGCGACAAATTGACACATCGGGATGGAAAGGCGCGCGGCGA
The DNA here is from genome assembly GCA_946615875.1 of uncultured Verrucomicrobiota bacterium. Lineage (GTDB taxonomy): Bacteria > Verrucomicrobiota > Kiritimatiellia > RFP12 > UBA1067 > UBA1067. Next base: position 129 of record CAMOIK010000010.1, read on the forward strand.
AACGATTGGCATCGCTTGGCGAAGTCATAGGTATCACCTGGCAAAGTCATAGGTATCACTTCGCCGCGCCTCCCAGACCCCCTGCCAGCCGCTTCTTGATTAAGGAATAAAGGGACACGGGGCGGTCAATTGAATTTTCCTGCGGCGGAAACCGCTTTCGGCCTATCCTCGAGCCGTCGTCTGCCTGGCACGGTTTTTGCCCCGTGCGCAAGGTCACAGGGCGTTCTCTTCCTGCCGGGAACGGCTCGTCTGGGTCGCCGCCGCGCTCCGCTTCCCGCCGGCGGCGACCACGCACAGGACGGAAAGCAGCGCCATGCCTATCCAGAAAACGGCGAGATAGTCGAGCGTCCATCCATTCGCGAAGGTGTGGCCTGCGAGGGAAGCGGAGCCGTCTGCGGCGCGCCTGACTAGATGTCCGGATACGACGCTTTGCAGCCCTGCGCCGATGTAGTTGCCCATGCCCGCGATGCCCAGCGCCGCGCCGGCCGCGCACTTGGGCACGTAATCGACCGCCATCAGTCCGCCGACGAAAGTCAGCAATATGCCCACGGCAAAGCCGAAGCACACCATCGCCGTCACGTCCAGCCACGCATGGCGGCCCGGCACGAGCATGAAGAGCGCGAGCGCCACGACATTGAGGATGCCCGCCGATACGGCCAGCTCTTTGCGGCTGGACTTGAAGAAACGGTCGGATATGACGCCCGAGAGCGCCGAAGAGACGGCGCCGACGATCGAGTTGATGGACACGACGGTGGCCGCGCCCGCCTCCGTGTAGCCCTTCTTCACCTGCAGAAAGAACATCCCCCAGTCGATTATCGCGTAGCGGCTGGCGGCGAAGAAGCCGCCAGCCAGCGCGACCAGCCAGACAGCACGGGAGGCGAGCGCGATGCGCTGGCCGCCGGATGTATCGACCTTCGCCTCTTCGGGCGGCGACGGCACCGGCGGCAGACCTTCCGCCTCCGGCGAAGAGCCGAAGAAGAAGAACGCCGCCAGGATGCCATTGAGTCCGAAGGCCGCCGCGCCCCAGAAGCAGCTGCGCCACGCCCAGTCGGGACCGAACGCCCTGCCCACGCCCACCACGATCCCCGCCGAGAGGATGTAGGCCAGCACTTCGCCGAGATTGTTCGAACAGCTCCATATGCCGTAATAGGTCCCGCGCCGCTCCTTCGGCCACCAACGCGACAGCGCCACCACGCAGCACGGCGCGCCGCTCGCCTGCGCAAAGCCGTTCACGAACCAGACGACCGCGAGCATCATGGCCGGCAGGTGGAAGCCAACGAGGAAGTTGGCCAGGGCAGAGACGAACAACCCCAGCATGATGTATTTCTTCACGTTCACGCGGTCGGCGATGAAGCCGCTGACCACCTTGCCTATGGCATAGGCGAAGAGCATCGCCGAACCGACGAAGCCGATTTCGGCGGGCGTGTAGGCGCCCTGCTCGATCATCCCCTTCTTCGACGCGGAGAACGCCAGCCGGCACACGTAGAATATCGCATAGACCAACAGCATCGCCGCCACCTGGCGGAGGCGGGCGAGCGCATATCTCTTTTGAATGTCCATTTACCGTCTCTCTGGATGTCACGCGGAAGCGGTCGGCGCTTCCGTCGGAAGGCGTGGTCACTGCGCCGCATTGACGACGGACTCTACTTCGCGGCGGAACGCGCCGAAATCGACCTTGCCTTTCAACGCGGCGGCGTAGCCGTAGCGGTCGGCGATCGCGGAGGCTTCGGCCTTGGCCGCGCCGCCGAGGATGCGCAGCTTCTCCGCGGCGACGATGCCGGCGCGCAGCGCCACGAGCCGAGCGGAAGGTTCGCCGTTCGGATAGACGAGGAACGTATCGCCCGCCTTCCAACTCTTCGTTTTGAAGGAGGCGTCGGCGTAGGGGTCTTCAGGCCAGGAGTTGGCGGCCCAGCGCAGGAAGCCGTCGAAGCCTGCCATCACGGGATATGCGCCCAGCCAAAAGCCCTCGTCATCGCCGCTGAGCATGAAGTTGTTTGGGCGGTCCTCGGTGCAGCACACGTAGATCGTGGTCTTGCAGCCCGCCTTGCGGCGTTCTTCCAGCCCCTTCACGAAGTCGGGGCTTTTGCCGAGATGTTTCAAGCCCTGGCTGTAGTTGTCGATCTTGATATCGGTGAACGCCGCTGGACTCTTGTTGCCGGCCATAGCGATCTTCAGCCCAGGGGCCTTGGCGCGAACCAGCGCGGCGATCGCCCTCACGTCCTCAGGACTGCGTTCGTCCATGGCGATGTAGGCGTCGGCAAACCAGCCTTTCGCCTTGAGGTGTGCGGCGAAATCTACGAGAAACGGACCCCAGTAGCCATCGAACTCCGGCGTGCCCGGCAGGAGCTTCTCGCGCTTCCGCGAGCCGTCGGCCTCCTGCCAGCTGGCCATGCAGCCCCACGGGCACATGGTGTAGCAGGCGATGTCGGGGCCGAGTCCGCAGGAACGGCCGAAAGCCACGTATTCATCGAAGAGCGAATAGTCGAAAGCCCACGTGCCGTCCGCCCGTTTCACGCGATCGACCATAGAGTGGTAGCCGTCGTAGCACTGGTGGTTCCAAGGCAGATCGAGGAGCGTGACGGTGAGGGCCTTGCACCCGCACTCGGCGAGAGTCCGCCATATCGGGCGCATCTTCTCGTAGTGCTCGCGCGAGAACGGCGCAACGCCGAAGTAGCGCGCCACCGACCACGGATGCTGCCATAGATCGAGGAAGTATTTCCAGTCTTTCGCGGGTGGCAGCACGCGATCCAGCACCGTGACCTCCAGCGGACCGAACAAACGCCGGCCGGGCATGGCGTCGGAGGCCGCCGCCACCTTGACGACCGTAGCCGCGCCGCCGCCCTCGCCAATCTCCTGCCACACGTCGGGGCGAGAACGCATATCCACGCCGCCCGGTTTCATCTCGTAGGCCACGTTCCCGTAGCGGCCAGGCACCACCGAAACGCCTTCCTTCACCGCGCCGCGCTGCGCCGCCATCGCCTCCCCCGCTTCCGCAGGGACGGCGAAGAACGCCGTCTCGCCACGCCACACCGTGACGCCGAACGTCGCCGGACCATTCCAGGACGCACCGGCATCCGCCGTCAGAGAGGTCGCCATAATCACCGCGACGCCCCAAAAACCAATTCCCGTCATTTCAGAATTCCTCCTTCGCTTCGCAAACAAAGTAATATACGTATTGTAGCATATCGCCCCGCGCCTGTCCACCGTGGGCTTGCTTTTTTCCGCGTCCGCGCCCTTCCAACCGTTTGCGCCGCCTCGCAACGCAACGATGCATGGCCAGGCGGACACAACGTGTTGCGGCGGACGCGACAAGAGCATTGTCCGGCTCCGCACAGCATGCATATTAAGGACGCGCGCGGGGCGCACTGCGGCAAACTAAAAGTTCCTCCGCCCTTTCTGCGTGAGATATACGATTAGCTCCGCCGCGTAGTCGCTTTGTATCATCGTGGCGCCCTGGTCCAGCACCCAGCCCCAGTTCGCGTCCGCGTCAAGCAGCGCGCGCTCGTCGCTGTGGCCCGCGCAAAGAACATCCCACAATGTATTGACCCAGAGCCGCGGCGTCCCGCGGGCGCGAAGCACCGCGCCAAATGCGGCGGCGTGTTGCATTCCGTCTGCGCATACCTCGTACATCGAAGAGATGCGCGGCTCCTCGGCGATCCAAAGCGGCAAATCGTGCGCGGCCTTGTCGTGACCGTTCCAGCAAAACCGGATCACCGGCATATAGAGCAGCTCCCCGCTCTCCACGTATTTCCAGTACGGACCAAAAAAACCGCGCGCTTCGTCCGGTGAATGTCTTGACTTGACCAAGACTTCCTTCAACGCACCTGCGGCGGCGACGGCATCGAGTATTTCGCGGGGATGCGCGTCGAACTTGTCGATGTTGACGAGTATCCTGCCGCGGGCCAGTTCCAGCGCCTCTTCGAGCGTCAGCACTTCGTAGTCGGTCTGCCTGCCGTCGCGGTCGAGCATCTTCAGCGTCTTGATCTCGGCGAGCGTATGGTCGCTCACGAGTCCTTTGCCGGTCGTAGTGCGGTCGAGCGATTCGTCGTGGTTGAGGACGAACCTGCCGTCTTTGGTCATGTGGACGTCCAGTTCCACGATATCCGCGCCCAGGCGTATGGACGAGAGGATCGACCCCTTCGAATTTTCCGGGAAGTTGCGCCAATCGCCGCGATGCATCGCAACGAACACGTAATCGCGGTCGCCGGAGGCGAGCTTCTCCCTCAACGCCTCGGTGCGCGTGGCGCCCGGCAGCGTCCCCGCCACGAACACGACCATCGCCAACAGCCACCTGCGAACTCCCGGCTTGCGCGACGGAGCCTCGTGCCGGACTGCGGACGCGCAACCGTTGCGGCCGTCTCCTGTGTTTGCTTCTTTCTTCATCCGCGTCTCTTCTTAATCAATGGAATGCAAGGCGGACTCCTGGGACTGCAGGAAGTCGCGCGCAAGTGAAAGGCCATCGATGGTCTCCAGCCCGCCGACGGCGTCAGCCAGTTCGGAGCGGGATATCTCGTATTCCTCCGCGCCCTTGCGATGGCTGAAGACCAGATCGAAATCGCCAGGATAGTTGAAGAGCATGAGAACGGCCTCGACGAGGTCGCCCATCGGCGGCAGGTCGATATGGGTGGAGGAGAAGGAATATTCGAGCCGCGTGCCGACCCCCTTCTTGGACGTGAGCGACACCGCGCCGTCGGTCGATTCGCATATCTGCTTCAATATCGGCAGACCCAGCCCCACGCGGCGCTTGTCGTGCTTGCCGGGCTCGGTGTAGAAAGGATTGAAGGCGCGCTCGAGCGTCTTCTCGTCCATTCCCTTCCCGTCGTCCTCAATGGTCACGCTTATCTTCCCGCCATCTTCGACAATCGCCAGGCGGACGTTCCTGGCTCCTGCCTCGATGGAATTCTGCGCCGTATCGGCGATGACGTCTGCTAGCGTTGCGTGCATGAGCGTGTCGTGCGGTCTGTGATGGTGTCAGAAAGAGGTGAGGCGCGGAGAGATGCCGGTGGCGCGGAAGGCGAACGCCTCCTTGAGACCGGCCACGGAAAAGGAAGAAAGGTCGGCCTGCGTCCATACGCGGGCGACGTCGTCGAGGTTGTGCGCGTCGGAACTGCGCGTCACGGCGTGGCCGTCCGCCTTGGGCAGCCACACGGCTTCGTCGGCGGTGCGGGAAAGTTCGACGGCGTCGAACGTCTCCTTGGGGATCCCGCCGAGCTGCGAATAGACGGAGAATGCCGACCGGTCGATGTGCGCGGCGATGTAGAGCCCGCCGAGCTCGTGCGTCTTTTCCGAGACCTCCTGGATGGTCTTGCGGCATCCCATGGCGAGTATGCGCCACTCCATCTCCACTATGTCGTCGTCCCACGTCACCACGGGCTGGTCGCCGAACGTGTCGGGGTCGTTCACGCGCTTCGGCATCGCCGCATACACCCAGTCTGTCATGGCCAAGGCCTGTTCGGTCGTGTCGAAGAGCGCAAGCGTGTGGACTTCCTCCGCCGTGCATACCTCCAGGCCGAAGAGGCATCCGAGGCCCGCGCGCCTGGCGCATTCAGCCACCGCCGGCGTGTTGCGCGCCGACTGGTGGTCGGTCAGCGCGATGCCGCCCATGCCAGCCGCGACGGCGCGGGCGACGATCTCGGACGGCGACATCTCGAGATTGGCGCACGGCGAGAGGCAGCTGTGGATGTGGAGGTCGAATTTCATGCGGCCTCCAAGCTACTTCTTCGCCGGCGGCAGCGAGGCGAGCGCCAGCGCGACCTCGTATTGCGACAGCGCCGTGACGACGATGGCGACCTCCTCGCGCTTCGCGCCTTCCGCCATGTCGGGCGGGACCGGGCGGCCGTGGCACAGCACCACAACCCGGCAGCCGACGAGCGTGCACACCGCAAGCGTGTTCAGATGGTTCTGTATGGTCACGAGGACGCAATCCTCGGCCGCGTGGCCCATCACGTCTGAGAGCAGATCGCCCACATAGACGCACTGCGCCTCCTCGTCGCCGACGCCGACGGCCAGCGAGCCGCCCACCTTCTCCGCGATCTCCTTCGCTGTCACGACGCCGCCCCTTCCTGCTGCGGCGCGGCGGCCTTGGGCAGATCGAAAATGCACTGCACGATCGTGAACCTGCCGACCTCGCTCTCGATCTCGAACTTGTCGGAGACGCGCTTGGAGTTTGAAAGCCCCATGCCCGCGCCGAACCCCATGGAGCGTATCCAGTCGTTCGCGGTGGACGTGCCGTCGCGGCAGGCCCACTCGATGTCGGGTATGCCGGGGCCGCGGTCCTTCGCGGTGATGCGCACCGTGTCCTCCGTTATCAGCAGCACCAGCACTCCGCCATGGGAGTGGATGCAGATGTTGATCTCGAGCTCGTAGGCCGCCACGGCGACGCGGCGGACTATCGAGCGGTCGATCTTGCGCTCGCGCAGTATGCCCTTGATGGCGTTCGCGGCGTGGCCGGCGCGCGAGAGGTCGTTGTGGACCACCGCCCACTCCTTGCGGAAGAAGTTCTCCTTGGTGACGTGCTCGGCCTGCGCGGCCTTCGGCGACGTCTTCATCTCGAGCTTGCGTATCTCCACGGAAAGCTCGTAGAGCAGCGCCCGCATCACGTCGCGCTGCGATATTATCCCGACCAGCCGGCGGTCGGAGTCCAGCACCGGGAAGCGCCCGTACGTGTAGTTGTTGAAGTAGCGCAGCGCGAACGAGAGCGGCATGCCCGCCTCCAGCACGACCAGGTTCTTGGCCATGTGGTCTTCGCAAGGCTCGTCCATCCATCCGCCGTCCAGGCCCGTGATGATGTCGTTGACCGAGACTATGCCGTAGAGGCGGCCGTTCTCACTCACCGGGACGCCGGAGATGCGGTTGTCGCGCAGGAGCTTCTGCGCATCGCGCATCGTCGCCTTCCGCGATATGGAGATCACCTGGCGCTTCATCACGTCGCGCACCTTGAAGCGCTGCAGGAGCTCCATTATGATTTCGCTGGAGTCTCCGCCGAGGGCCTTGGCGTCGAGCGGCGTCTTGGCGAGTATCTCGTCGTCGCTCGTTTGCTGGCCCTGAAGTATCACTGGAGTGTATTCGCCCATCGCCTTCTCCGTGAATGACATTGCCTTGCGCGGACGGCGCGAGCCGCCCGCGTTCGCGCGTCGCCGTTCAGCCCCTCTCCTCGGCGAGGAAAGCGTCGTGCAGCTTGACGCAGGCGTCGTATTTGGAAAGCGGGCTGGAGACGAGCGGGATCGAGAGGTCGTTGGCGACCTTGATCATCGTCTCGGAGAGTGGCTTCGCGTTGTGGATGACCACGCCCATGGCGCCGACGATGTGCGCGGTGCGTATGGCCTGGTCGCTGGCGAGCGAAGTGAGCAGCAGTATGTCGTCCGCGTCGTTGAGCAGGACGTCGCTCATGAGGTCGTTGGCCACCACCGCGCCCACCACGCGCGGGCTGTTTCCGTCTCCGGCGATGAGTTTGCCGCCGAGAATCTTCACTACGTCGGTTATTGTCATGGTTCTCCTTTCGTGGTTGAGATCGTTGAAAAAGTCGATAGAGTCGCGGAAGACGCCGGTCGCGGAAGACGGGCCCGGCGGGAGGCTATTTCAGGAACTCCTTTAGCGTGCCCTTCTTCACGTCGGCCATCGCGTGGCGCAACAGGCCGAAGACTATGCGGCGGTCGGCTCCGCCAAGCTCGCGAAACGCCTCCATGCGCTCCGAAAGCTCCAATGCCAGGGCGTCAAAACGCTTGCGCTCCTTCGGCGCCGCCTCGTCCGCGCCGAACGGATACGAGCCTTCCTCCTTCCACCCCTCGACGGCGATAGCGCCGCGCTCGTCGCCAGCGGCGGCGAAATGCGCCTTCAGCGCGGACTTCGCCGCATCAACGTAGGCGCGGACTTCCGCGTTGAGTTCGTCCATCACCAGGGCGTTTTCCGCCGCGAGGGCGGTAAAGCGCGGCGAGACCAGGTATGCGGTGAACGGCAGGCCGCCGGACCTGACGCCGCACGGGCGGGAGTGCAGCTCGAAGCCGTCCGGCCCCGCGAACACCAGGCGCCCGGCGCCGGCGAAGCGGCGCTTCCACTCGATGATCTCCAGCTTGGCCTTGGCGCCGCTCTCCAGCGCGACCTCTATGTCGGCGACCCCGCGCTGCACGATGACGGGCGTCACGGGCAGACCGTTGAAGTATATGCGGACGTCAGGATAGCTCTTCAGGTAGAGCGCGAACTTCGCCGCGAGGGTCTGCACCGTCTCCGCCGCGTTCAGCAGCGAGTCGCAGTTCAGCCCGGAGTTCGTCACGCAGACCTCGGTGCCGGTGGCCGGGCCGGTAGGCGCGCTCGTCACCTCGAAGACGCCGGGGGCCTGCGCAGTGCCGGAAATGACGAACGACAGGAGCTCGCCGCCGGCCCTCATGGTCGTGCGCCATTCCGCCGCCGTGCCGAGCGCGAACGCCTTGAAGCGGCCGCGCCCGTGTCGCCCGTGGAGATGGCGCGCGGCCGTCGGCGTCTCGGTGGCGCTTCGCTTCCAACTGCCGCCCAGCGAGCCGAACGTGGCGTCGGCCTTCAAGACGTCGATGCCCGTGCCGTCGTCGGCGACGCGCACGCCTTCGACCGCGCCGAGGGGGCCGGTCATAACGTCGATGCGCACTTCGCGCGCATCCGCGTCGAGCGCGTTCCATACCAATTCCTCGATGGCCGCGACCGGAGTGGCCTTTGCCAGCGACGCTATGTGGTCTGCCTGCGCCTGGACATAGATGAGCTTGCTCATGGAAAACCTCCGTGTGGTGGCGCGCCGCGTTTCCCGTCGGGGAACGGAGCGCTGCGAACCCGGCACGCGCCAAGGCGCCGCCGCCTAGCCGGCGACTTCGCCCGCAGGTTCGGTGCCGCCCGACGCGGTTATCTTCTCGATCTTGAGCCGTATGGCTTCGAGTTCTTTGAGGCTTTCGTCCACGAGCCGCCTCCCGTCCTCAAACGCCTTGATCATCTCGTCGAGGTTCATCTTCCCGCTTTCCATGCTGCCCACCAGCTCGTCCAGGTTTTTCATCTTTTCCTCGAGGTTCATGTCTGCTCCTTATTTAGTGGCCTCTCAACCGTAGAGGTTCACTCTGGTCTTGAGGTATTCGTCCTGTTCCATTATCCAGTCCGTGAAAAGTTCGTTCAGGTCGCCGCCCTCCAGGGTCTTGCGGAGCGACTGAGAACCGACCAGCTTGTCCAACCAGTCGGGTCTCGCCCCGATGGCCATCTGGCGCGGATACAGCTGCGCCATGGTGCTGAAGATCATCACCCCAGCCGTCACGGGATAGTATGCGGCCGCCCTGGGGACGGTCAGGAGGATGCCGTTGAGCGCAAGACCTTTGTAAGGGCCGCCCTTCGGGATGTAGCGATAGGGGCGCATCTGCACACCGCAAGTCTCCAGGCCCGGGCCCAGGGCCTTGGTGAGGTTGCGCGAGTCGAGCCACGGCGCGCCTATCACGCGGAAGGCCAGGGACCCGTCGCGGTCGCAGTCGATGGCTGGGTAGGCCTCGGTGAAAACGGTCATAGGATAGGTGACGGCATTGTCCCACGAGCGGATGGCCGGGCTCGGCGGCACGAAATTCTGCCAGGGCTGGTTGTCGCGATGAGACCAATCGACCATCTTCACCACCTTCAGGTCGAGATCGAGTCCTTCCGCGTTCTTTATCCACACGGCCTCCTCGCCGGGCGTCATGCCATGGCAGAACGGCACGTTGATGGGCGCGACGAACGACGCGTACTCCGGCTTGCGCATGGGGCCGTCGAGGAAGCCGCCCATCGGGATCGGGCGGTCGAGGACGACGACCGGTATGCCAGCCTCGGCGCAGGCCTCCAGAGTGTTCTTTATAGTCGCGAGGTAGGTGTAGCACCTCACGCCAAGATCGCAGAGGTCGATCACCATGCGCCCTATGCCATCGAGCATCTCAGGCGTTGGCTTTCTCGTGTCGCCGTAGAGCGAATGTATCGGCTTGTTCCAGAACGGGTGCCAGGCGCTGTGGGTCTTTTCGCCGGGCGCGGCGGTGCCGAAGAAGCCGTGCTCGGCGGAGAACAGCGCCTTGATGCGCTTGTCAAAGTGCTTCATCAGGCGGCTCACCGTCGATGTGGCCTGGAGGGTCAGAAGCCCGAACGGCTCGTCTGTCCGCTGCAGCGTTTCGATTAACTCTGCGTAGTTTACCATGTTGAGTTGCGTGTTGGGATTGAGATGATGCGAGAGAAGAACGAAGAGTGATGGAAGAAGAACGAAGAACGAGGTCTGGGAGGTTTTCGCTGATCGCCGGCAACTGGCCGCAAAGCAACACCTGCCGCCTAACATCTACCCCCTGACATGCCATCCGCCTCCCTGTCGAGGCGGCAGCGCATCGCGCCTATCTGCGCGGCCGTGTTCACGATCGACGGATCGCCGCCGGCGGCGACAAGCGCATCGCTCGCCGCGCCGTGCAGCCACACCGCGCCAGCCGCGGCATGGAACGCATCTCCTTTAAGATAGGCCCACCTGGCGGCGACGACGCCCGCGAGCAGGTCGCCCATGCCGCCCAGCGCCATATAAGGGTTGCCGGTCGTGTTGCGGTATGCCTGCCGCCCGTCGGGCGACACGACCAGCGTGCCGAGGCCCTTCAGCACGACCGTCGCGCCGTAGCGCGAAGCTATCTCCCGCGCCGCGGCCAAACGGTCCGCCACCACTTCCTGACGGGTGGCGTCCAGCAGACGCGCCGCTTCGCCTTCGTGCGGCGTCAGCACTATTTCCTGTCCTTCCGCCGGCCTGTAGCCCTTCTGCTTGCCATACCACTGCGCGAGTATCGCCAGCGCGTCAGCATCCAGCACGAACCGCCCTTCGCTGCCGGAAAGCAGCCTGGTGACCAGCAGCTCGGACGACACACCCCTGCCCAACCCCATGCCGATGGCCATGACGTCGGCCTTGGGAGGTTCGCAGGTGGCCACAAGTTTCGTAAAGGTGGCCTCCGGCAGCAGCATCCCTGCGCACAAGCGCGACGCATCCGGCACCACGAGCCGCACGAGACCGGCGCCGCCCGCTCTCGCGCCTAGTCCGGCTATCACCGGCGCATTGACGTAGTGCGGCGACCCGCCGACAACAGTGACCACGCCGACAGTGTACTTGTCGCAGTCGGCGGATCTGGCCCTGAATGTCTCCTTTATCTCGTCGGGTGTTCCCATGCTATGCCCGTATTATAACATAATTTCGCCCACAAGGTCAAGAGGGGCGCCGCGACGCGACGGGTGCGGCGGGGGCGTTTGCGCGGTGCGCAGTTGGCAGTCGATAGCGAGGGGGTGGTTGGAGGACGACAGGTTGGATATAAGGACGGGCGGCAAGTCAATATATGGACAAGCGCGAGTGAATATATGGACAGGCGGCAGGCGAACACATGGCTCTCCGGACGGGCGCGGATGGATATGTGGCCAGAACCACGCGCACAGGGAGGGGAAAATATGGTATAATACGCGTCATGAGGCATACAATAGCGATGCTGGCGGCGATGGCCGCCTTGTGCGCGGCTGCGGAGAAGCAGCCGTTCGAGCGCTACCAGTCGATCATCGACCGAATGCCGTTCGGGCAGCCGCCGCCCGGCTTCGACCCCACGCGGGATCCGGCCGAGGTATCCAAAGACGAATATTCCGGCGGAGAAACGGAGCTCACGCAGGAGCAGGAGGCCATCCAGAAGGCCGTCCGCTTCAGCGTGATCAACGTCGAGAGCGACGGCGCGGTGCGCGTCGGTTTTTCCGACATGACCGACCCCAAGGCGCCGCGCCACTTCTACCTGGCCGTCGGCGAAGAGCGCGGCGGGTGGGTGGTCAAGGCGGCCGATCCCAACGAAAAGACGATGACCGTCGAGAAGGACGGCGTAGAGGTCGAGCTGGCGCTCGGCGAGAATTCCGGCGGGGGGGACGCCAAAGCGGAGGGCGGCGCGCGCGCCACGAAGCGCGGCGTCAGAAGCAGCCTCTTGGACCGCAACGCCTCGCATGGCGCGGCGACTTCCATGCGCGGACGCCGCGAGAAGCGCGAGGCGGAGGAGCAGCGGCAGCGAGCCGAACAGGAACGCGAACGCGCCGAACGCGAGAAGCGCGAGGAGCAGGAGAGGGCCGAGCGCGAGGCGGAACGAGCCGAGCAGCGCGAACAGTTGAACGCCCTCAAGGAAGAGCTCATGAGGCAGCGCGAAGAAGCCAAGGCGGCGAGAGAGCGCGGAGCCGAGGAGTCCGAAGAGACGGAGGAAGAGGAATAGCAGAGCGCGCCAAAGGAGCCAAGGAAATGAAAACGACCACGCTCGAAATGTTCAGGGAGGAGCTGCTGGCGACGGGCGGCTACCGCACCGCGGACGAACGCCGCGCACCGGTGCGCGCGAAGAACGGCGCGCTGACCACGGCGCGCTTCACCTGGAACGTCGCGAGGGTCTTTCCGCTGTGCGCGCTCAACGAGCCCTTCGGGCTGCTGGACACGGCGAAGTGGGCGCGCTTCTGCTTCTCCTGCGTGCAGGGAGCGGAAAAGCTCGGCATGAACGTCGCGCTGGAGGGCTGGAAGAACCGCGAGGCGCACGCCGGGCCGGTGGTGTATCTGTGCAACCACATGTCCACCTTCGAGACGATACTGCTGCCGCCGATACTTCTCACGTACGGCCCGTTCAACGTGGTCGTCAAGTCGTCGCTCTCGCACCTGCCCTTCCTCACCAAGGCCGCCGCACACATGGGACTGGTGCCGGTCGGCCGCAAATCGCCGAAGGAAGACCTCCTGAACATCCTGCGCACGGGCACGGAACTCATCAAGGCGGGGAACTCCTTCCTGATCTTCCCGCAGGGCAGCAGGGAGCAGGTCTTCAGCAGACGCCTGTATTCGTCCATCGGCGCCAAGCTCGCCGAACGCGCCGGCGCGAGCATCGTCCCCATCGCGGTGGACACGCGCTGCCAGCCGATACGCACGAAGGGGCTCCTCAAAAGCGTGCTCAAGGACTTCGGCCCGGTGGACACATCGCACGACATCCGCTGCGCCTGCGGCGAGCCCATACCCTGCGGCAAGGCCAAGACCATGCACGAGGCCGCGTTCGACTGGATGGCCTCGAAACTGGAATCCTGGGGCCTGCCGGTAGAAAGGTGACGCGCCGCGCGCGCTACCGCAACACATTCAAGCAATGGACACCAACGAACTGAACACACCGCCCCACGACGCGCAGGCGGAACGGGCCGTCCTCGGATCCGTGCTCGCGGACTCCGTCACGGAGGACGGCGGCCGCGTGATGGACCTCTGCCTGACGAGCTCGCTCACGGAAGACTCCTTCTTCGACCCGCGCAACAGAATGGTCTTCGCCACCATGGTGGAGATGTCGCGAAACGCAATGCCGCTCGACATCGTCTCTCTGCACTCCGAGCTGGAGCGCAAGGGCAGCGCCGCGCTCGTCGGCGGCGTCGCCTACCTCCAGAGCCTGATGAGCGAGACCCCCACCACGGCACACGCGGAACACTACATCGCCATCGTCCGCGACAAGCACCTGCGCCGCACGATGATCGCCAGGGCGACGAAGACCATCAAGAACTGCTACGACGCCGACGGCCACCCAGACCCGCTGTCCATCCTCGGCGAAGCCGAGAAAAGCTTCCTCGAAATCGGCGCCACGTCGTCGCAGACGATGGACTGGCGGCAGGCAATGCAGCTGAGCTTCAACCGCCTCAACGAGATGTTCGACACCGACGGCAAGCGCCTCGAGGGCCTTTCCACCGGCCTCACCCACCTCGACGAGAAGCTGCAGGGGCTCAAGCCGAGCGAGATGATCGTCATCGCCGCGCGCCCTTCCGTCGGCAAGACGTCGCTGGCGATGAACATCGCGGAGTCGGTCGCGCTGGGACGCGACATGAACAACGTGCCTGTGAAGACCGACGGCGGCAAGCGCCACCCGGTGCTCATCTTCTCGCTGGAGATGCCCATCGAGGCCCTCACCAAGCGCATGGTCGCCGGTCGGGCGCACGTAAACACTTGGCGCCTGAACCGCGCGCTCTGCGTCAAATCAGAAAAACAGATGCTCACCAGCAACCTCTTCGTCGCCTACGAGGAGCTGAAGGACGCGCCAATATACGTCGATGACACCGCCGGACTGGACATTATGGACCTCAGGGCGCGCGCGCGCCGCGCCAAGAAGGCGCACGGCATCGAGCTGATCGTCATCGACTACCTCCAGCTCTGCAAGTGCAACGACAAGGCCAAGCAGAGCCGCGTGATCGAAGTCAGCGAAATCTCCCAGCAGATAAAGGCGATGGCCAAAGAGCTGAAGATACCCGTCATCGTCCTTTCCCAGCTCTCGCGCGCCAACGAGCAGAGAGGCGACAAGCAGGAGCGCCCGAAACTCTCGGACCTGCGCGACTCCGGAGCCATCGAGCAAGACGCCGACGTCGTCTTCCTGCTGCGCCGCCCTTCCCGCACGCCGACCGACAAGGAATCAGACGACAAGACGCTCGCCATCATCGACGTAGCGAAGAACCGCAACGGCGAGATAGGCGAGGTCCGCGTGAACTTCTTCAGCGAGTACGTGCGCTTCGGCGACCGCGAGATCGAACGCAAGGACGATGTCGATTTCAAGTCTAGCGAGGGAGAACCGGCGAGCGCCCCGATCCCCGTCAATGACGACCCGTTCCTGTAAAGGACCCCTCCCGTCTCTCTCAAACCCCTCTGACTTTCCAAACACCTCAAACTTCCAAAACCTCTCAAACCCTCTTATGGCAATAAAGATACTGCTTACATTGGCATTCCTGGCCGTCATGGTGGGAGTGGGCGTCTATTCGAGGAAACATTCCGGCTCCGTCGAGGGCTTCGTGCTTGGCGGGAGGAACGTAGGCCCGTGGCTGACCGCGTTCGCATACGGCACCTCATACTTCTCGGCGGTGGTCTTCATCGGCTACGCCGGGCAGTTCGGCTGGAAGTTCGGGCTTTCCGCGACGTGGATAGGCATAGGCAACGCCGTGATCGGCTCGCTCCTCGCCTGGCTGGTGCTTGGCCGCCGCACGATGCTCATGACGCGCCACATCCAGAGCAAGACCATGCCGGACTTCTTCGGCACGCGCTTCTCGTCCGAGGGGCTGCGCGTGGCGGCGTCGGTCATCGCGTTCGTCTTCCTCATCCCCTACACCGCCGGTGTTTACAAAGGAATATCGACGCTCTTCGAGATGAGCTTCCACATCCCCTACGAATACTGCGTAGTCGTCATGGCGGTGCTCACCGCGCTATACGTCATCCTCGGCGGCTACAAGGCGACAGCCATCAACGACTTCATCCAGGGCGTCATCATGATATTCGGGATCAGCGCCGTGATCATCGCCGTCCTCGGCCTCAAGGGCGGGCTCGTGGACGCCGTGCAAAAGCTGGCGACACTCCCGTCGGACGCCGACCCCGGCGCCAACGGCGCCTTCGCCGCGGCGTTTGGCCCCGCCCCGCTGAGCCTCTTGGGCGTGGTGATATTGACGTCGCTTGGCACTTGGGGGCTTCCGCAGATGGTAAGCAAGTTCTATTCGATCACGGACGAAGCGGCCATTCGCCGCGGCACCGTGATTTCGACTGTGTTCGCGCTGATCGTCGCCGGCGGCTGCTACTTCCTAGGCGGCTTCGGCCGACTCTTCGAGCCGGCGACGCTGCCGAACGGCAGGATCGCGTTCGACTCCATCATACCTTCGATGCTCGTGACGCTTCCCGACATCTTGATTGCGCTCGTCGTCCTCCTTGTTCTTTCGGCGTCCATGTCCACGCTCGCCTCGCTCGTGCTGACGTCCGCCTCGACGCTGACGCTCGACATCATCTACCGCGACAA
Source organism: uncultured Verrucomicrobiota bacterium (assembly GCA_946615875.1). Taxonomy (GTDB): domain Bacteria; phylum Verrucomicrobiota; class Kiritimatiellia; order RFP12; family UBA1067; genus UBA1067. Next base: position 15,908 of record CAMOIK010000010.1, read on the forward strand.
GGCATCGACCGCCGGGGAAGTCTCGGCAGGCCAGATGAACGACGAAGTGGTCGCGAAGATCGAGCGGCGCAAGGTCGTGGTGATGCGCGTGCTGATCCTCTTCTTCATCGCGCTTTCGCTCCTGATCGCGCTAAACCCCCCGACGTTCATCGCGCAGCTGATGGGCATTTCGTGGGGCGCCCTGGCTGGCGCGTTCCTGGCGCCGTTCATGCTCGGGCTGTACTGGCGCGGGGTGACGAAAGGCGCGGTGTGGGCGTCGTTCGCGTGGGGCGTGGGCATCACGGTGGCGAACATGCTCGCGGGCAATCCCGTGAGCCCCATAGACTGCGGAGCGATAGCCATGCTCGGCGGCTTTCCTGTCGCCTTCATCGCTTCGCTCGTCACCCCGAAGCCGCCGAAAGACCACGTCGAAAGCATCTTCCGCTGCTATGAATGAGTATGAACTGGCCGGCATAGAGACCATCGCGCGCGGCGTCTGCATCGTCGGCGGCAGGCTCCTGCTGTGCCGCGCAAAGGGCGCGTCCACGTCCTACCTGCCCGGAGGGCACATAGAGTTCGGCGAGACGGGGCGGCAGGCGCTCGTGCGCGAGATGAAGGAAGAGACCGGGCGAGACGTCGAGACCGGCCGCTTCATGGGCGTGGTCGAAAACGCGTTCACACAGCACGGCAAGCCCCACGCCGAAATCAACCTCGTTTACGAGATGACGCTTTCCGGCCCGCAGGACGCCGCCGTCTCGTCGCGCGAGGACTGGATAGAGTTCGCCTGGCACCCGCTTTCCGACATCCAGTCCGCCAACATCCTGCCCGCGCGGTTCAACGCGCTGGCGGATGCGCCGCAGGCGTTCTTCGCGCCGTGACGGCGGCATCTGCACACGCCGCGGCAAATATGGTATAATATCGGGCGAACACGGAGGGCATCGGCAAATGGGATACGCAAGACGGAGCGCAGGCGGTGCGGCGCGGGCGACGGCGCCCGCGCCCGCCAGGGCCACGCCCGCGTCGCCGGCGGAGGACAAGGGCGGCGGCAAGGACGGCAAGAACGCGTCGATATGGGATATGCAGATCGGCGGCGCCAAGGCCAAGACGTCGATGACCCGCGTGGAAGTGCTCCTCTTCACCTCGGAGCTCGCGGACCTCATCGAGGCGGGCATGACGCTCGGACAGGCGTTGCAGGCGCTCTCCAACCAAGGCGAAGAGCTCAGCGGCCAGCGCTTCGTCTGCCAAGACCTGTGCGACAGGATCGTGCGCGGCGAGACATTCTCCGACGCGTGCTTCCACCACCCCAAGACGTTCGAGCCGCTCTACGGCAACATGATCCGCGCGGCCGAGGCGTCCGGGGCGATGGTCGAGGTGCTTCGTCGCCTTGCCGACCACTACGAGCGCTACGACAACATGAGGGGGAAGATAAAGTCGGCCCTCAGCTACCCGGTGATCGTGCTCGTGTTCGGCGTCTTCGCGGTGGTCGCGGCGCTGGTGTGGATCATCCCCAAGTTCCAGAAGGTCTTCGAGTCCATGAACGCCACGCTGCCCCTGCCCACGCGCATCCTCATGGGCATGAGCGAATACCTCATCAACTACGGCTGGACTCTGGCGCTGGGCATCGCCGTGGCCGTGTGGTGGTTCAGGAGATGGTCGCGCACGGAAGGCGGCAGGCTGCGCATAGACGGCTGGAAGCTCAAGGCGCCGCTCATCTCCGGCATCGTCGCCACTGGCGCGTATTCGTCGCTCGCATACACGCTGAAGACGCTGCTTTCCAACGGCGTGAACGTGCTGCAGGCGTTGAAGATCGCCGAGGAGACCTGCGGGAACGCGGTGATCGGCGCCGCGCTGAAGACGGCGCGCCAGCGCGTGACGGACGGCACGTCCATCTCCGGGCCGCTCGCGTCGTCGGGCGTGTTTCCGCGCATGATGACCGACATGCTGGCGGTGGGCGAACAGGCTGGCGACATGGTCGGCTCGCTGGAGCACATCGGGCGCCGCTACCAGAAGGACATGGACCGCAACATAACGACGTTCACCAACGCGCTGGAGCCGATTCTCATCGTCCTCATCGCCGGCGTGGTCGGCTTCGTGGCCGTGTCCATCCTGATGGCGGTCTTCCAGGTCTCCTCCTCCATAGGGTAAACGCAAGCGCACATGGAAAGACTCAACGAGATCGGGCGCAAGATCGCCGCGCTCAACCTGTGGGAGACGGCCGCCCCCTACAACTGGGCCATCAAGCCGCGCGGCGTCGCCTTCCCCTACTTCTGCTCGCTGCTGAAGCCGGGCGAGCGCCTCGCCGGGCATCTCGTGCTGCTCGACGGCTGGCAGACCTTCCACGACTTCGTGATGACGCGCTGCGACAACTCCTACGGCTTCTACTCCAGCCCGGTGGAGCTGCCGCACTACGCGATGCTGGCCGAGAAGAACGGCGGCATCGCCTTCCTTCGCCACGACACCGGCTTCCTGCCCAGGGTGAAGTTCGCCGAGGCGGAGATCGTCCTGCTCGCCAAGCTCCTCTGGGAGGCCTACGGCGTGATGATGCGCTTCGAGGAGGAGCAAAGGCTGGCGATGAAGTTCGCCGGGCAGAACGCCATCTTCGCGCGCGTCGAGGGGGCGGACGGGAAGTGGAGCGACCAGCCGCTCGCCATCGTCCAGCCGCGCGTCCACGTGGAAAGCATCTCCCTGCGGCGCGAGGACGTGGCGGCGGCGAAGGACCTGCCCTTCGCCAAGGACGAGACGATCGCCGTGGATTTCCGCATCGTCCCGGGCATGCACACGATGGAGGCGAAGCCGCGCACCGCATACATGTTCGCCGCGATCGACGCGGCGACGGGGCGCAGCATAATGCGCCGCGTGTGCAGCGTGCCGCCGGACGGCACCCTGCGCGGAATGTGGGAGAACCTGGCGCCGCGCCTCCTCAGGGAGCTTGTCGCGCGCAAGCGCGTCCCCGGCGAAGTGCAGGTGATCTCGCAGCGCGTGTTCAGGATGCTCCGGCCGCTCTGCATCGAGCTGCCGTTCAAGCTCTCGCTGCACGACTCCATACCGGCGCTCGACGCCGCCTTCCAGCATCCAGCGCCCTCCGCCGAAAAACCGCAAGACAGCACCAGATGAAGACGATCGACTGCGACTATTTCGTGGTGGGGTCCGGCATGGCCGGGCTCATGACCGCCCTGCACCTCGCCAGCTACGGCAAGGTGGTGGTGGCCACCAAGGGCAGGATGGCAGACTGCAACACCAACTTCGCGCAAGGCGGCATCTGCTGCGTGATGGACGACGGCGACACGTTCGACCGCCACGCGCGCGACACGATGATCGCCGGCGCCTGGCTCGGCAACTCGAAGGTCGTCCACGAAATCTGCGAGCACGCCCCGGAGGGCATACGCGACCTGATAGAGTGCGGCGTGCGTTTCGCCCGCAAACCCGACGGCTCGTGGGACCTCACGCGCGAGGGCGGCCATTCCGCCAGGCGCATCTTCCACGCAGGCGACATCACAGGCGAGAAGTGCGAGGCCGCCATGATACGCAGGGTGAAGGCGCTGGCTCCGCGCAGCGGCGCGAAGGCGCCGGGCCGCAAGGCCGGCGCCGCGCCGGGTGGGTGCATCGACGTGCGGGAGAACACGTTCGTCATCGACCTGGTAATGTCGCGCCGCATCGGCCTCAAGGGCGAGAACCGCTGCCTGGGCGCATACGTGCTCGACAAGGAAACGGACGAAATCTACGCCATACGCAGCCCCAACACCGTCCTGGCCACCGGCGGCTGCGGCAAGGTTTACCTCTACACCTGCAACCCGGACACCGCCACGGGCGACGGCGTCGCTCTCGCCTGGCGCGCGGGGGCGAAGATCGAGAACATGGAGTTCATCCAGTTCCACCCCACGTGCCTCTACCATCCGCAAGCGAAGAGGTTTCTCATTTCCGAGGCGGTGCGCGGCGAAGGGGCCGTGCTGGTGGACAAGCGCGGCAGGGAGTTCATGGGCAAGTACGACCCGCGCGGCAGCCTCGCGCCCCGCGACATCGTGGCGCGCTCCATCGACTCCGAAATGAAGCGCACGGGCGACGAATGCGTCTTCCTCGACATCCGCGCCAAGGGCCGCAAGTATCTCCAGACGCGCTTCCCCAACATCTACCACAAGTGCATGGAGTTCGGCATCG
>CAMOIK010000011.1 GCA_946615875.1 uncultured Verrucomicrobiota bacterium
TCGCGCACGAGATAGTCGTGGAACAGCAGGCGCTCGACGCGAGCGACCACTCGCCCGTCGTCTTCGAGTTCGACCTCGCCCCCGCCGAGCCAGGCGCGTTTCACCATCCGTCAGGCGAGTGAAATCGCATCGGCCTTGCGCAATCGCCCGGCCGCCTTGAGGCGTCGCAAACCGACAGTTGCCGGTTTGCGAGGCGCGGCAAAGGGGCCGTTTGCAAAGCCCATTCAACGACTCTTCCGGACATGGGAAGGCTTCGCGGCTGCGGCGCCGATGGCGCCATGCCGCGAAGCCTTGTTCGTCTTCCGCGATGCGCGGACTACTTACTTGATCACCCTCACCCGGATGACCGCCTCGGAAGCCTCGAGAGACTTCACCACCTCAGTCGGTATGGGCGAGTCGGCATCCATGAGCGTGTAGGCGAAATCGCCGCGAGACTTGTTCGCGATCGCGTCGATGTTCACGCCCGCCTTGCCCAGAATGGACGTGAAAGTGCCGATCATGTTCGCCACGTTCTTGTGGCAGATTGCGATGCGCGCCGCCTTGGTCGGGATTCCCAGCGAACACGCGGGATAGTTGACCGAGTTGACGATGTTGCCATTCTCCAGATAATCGCGCATCTCCTTGACGGCCATGACCGCGCAGTTGTCCTCAGCCTCCTCGGTGGACGCGCCGAGATGGGGGATCACTATGCAACCCTTCTGCCCGGCCGTCGTGGCGTTCGGGAAGTCCGACACGTATTTGCGGACCTTGCCGGACTCGATGGCGGCGAGCATGTCCTTCTCGTTCACGAGCACGTCGCGGGCGGCGTTGATCACGATCACTCCGCGCTTCATCATCGCCAGCGCGTCCGCGTTGATCATTCCCTTGGTGGAGTCCAGCGCCGGGACGTGGATGGTGATGAAGTCGCACGCGCCGTATATCGCTTCGACGTTCTTGCAGTGCTTGACGGCGTGGTCGAGGTTCCAGGCGGCGTCCACCGAGAGATAGGGATCGTAGCCGTAAACCTCCATGCCAAGCTCTATGGCGGCGTTCGCCACCTTCTGGCCGATCGCGCCCAGGCCGATCACGCCGAGTTTCTTGCCCTGTATCTCGGTGCCGGCAAACGCCTTCTTGGCCTTTTCCGCCGACTTGCCGATGGCGGGGTCGGCCACGTTGGCCTTGACCCACTCGACGCCGCCGATTATGTCGCGGCTCGCCAGCAGCATGGCCGCGATCACCAGCTCTTTCACGCCGTTCGCGTTCGCGCCAGGCGTGTTGAAGACCACTATGCCCTTCTTCGCGTATTCGGCGTGGGGGATGTTGTTCACTCCGGCGCCGGCGCGCGCCACCGCCAGCAGCGATGCACCAGGCGTCAGTTCGTCCATCTTCGCCGAGCGGACGAACGCCGCGTCGGCCTCCTCGAACTTCTCCGTGCGGGAGTAGTCGTCTGTGAGTTTGTCCAGCCCAACCTCCGCTATGGGGTTGAGACATGCGTACTTGTACTGTTTGCTCATTTTGTTTCTTCCGTAGAGTTTATCGTGGAATGTGCCGTCACGCATGACGACGCCTTATATTATACCATATTTCTCCGTTCCCGTGGGCGGATTTTCCGCTGCGCGGCGTCAGAGGGATTTGCGCAGGATGGAGAGCACGTCGTCGCGGGTGAGGGTCTTGTAGCCACCGGTGAGGATGAATGTCGCATCTGCGATTTTCGGAAGCATCTCCTCGGTGGCGCCCAGCTCCGATATCGACATGGCGACGCCGATCTCCCGCATCCAAGCCTCGAAAGCCGCGAGGCCGTCCGCCGCCACCGCCTCCGGCGACCTGCCGGCCGACGCCACGCCCCAGACGTTCTCCGCGAAGCGCGCGAACTTCTTCAGCCCGTATGGCATTATGTGCCTGTAGTAGGGAAGCGACACGGCGGAAAGGGTCATGCCATGGGTGGCGTCGGTGATCGCGCCCACGGCCTGCCCGAGCATATGGACTTCCCAGTCGGTGGGCTTGCCCATGGCGATAAGCGTATTCAGCGCCCAAGTGGCCGTCCACATGATGTTGCTTCTCGCTTCGTAGTCCTGCGCATTGGCGACGGCCGCCCTGGACGACGCTACGAGCGAGCGCATCAGTCCCTCGGCGATGTAGTCGCTGGTGCTGTCGTCGTCGCCACTGAAATACTGCTCCAGTATGTGGCTCATCACGTCGAAGATGCCGGCGACCATGTGGCGGCGCGGCACGGTGAAGGTGAACTCCGGGTTGAGGATGGAGAACTTCGGGAAGACGTCCGGGCCGAAGACCTTGCCGATCTTCAGTCCGGCGGCGTGGTTGCTGATGACGCTTCCGCCGTTCATCTCGCTGCCCGTGCCGGCCATCGTGAGGATGGCGCCGACGGGGACTATGCGGCACGACGGCTCCTCGAAGCGGATGAAATACTTCTCCCACGGATCTTCGTCGCACCATGCCGAGACGCTGACGGCCTTGGCGTAGTCGATCGTGGAGCCGCCTCCGACGGCGAGTATGAGGTCTGCGTTGCACGCCTTGGCCTTGGCTGCGCCCTCGCGGAGCTTCTCTACGGTGGGATTGGGCATCACGCCGCCATCCTCCACCACTGTCTTTCCGGCGGCGGCTAGCGCGGCGGCCACCTGATCGTAGATGCCGTTGCGCTTGATGGATCCTCCGCCGTAGGACAGCATCACGGTGGGGCCGAAGTTAGCCAACTCCTTTGCGAGGGCTGACATGGCGTCCGTGCCGAAGTGCAGACGCGTTGGATTGCAGAACGTGAAGTTTCCCTTCATGGTTTCATCTCCTTGTCTATTGCAAAACAGCTCTTCGTCACGCGAACGCGCGCTCCTCCGGCTCCTCCTCGAGGACTATCGCGGCGGAGCGGCCTCCGCGCGAAGCGTCGCCTATGTATTCCGTCGGGTCGAAGTTGTCGCCCATCACGACCGCGCGGCGTGGCGAAGCGGCCTCGCCGACCAGCCACGGGCGCGGCTCGGTGATGAGATACGCGCTGGAGGAGAGGTTGGAGAGCGCTTCCAGCGGCCTGTCGGGCACGATCTGCGGCGGAAGCACGCGCATTCGCAGGGCCATCGCGGTCTTGACGACGCCAGCCGCCATCCCCGCCTTGAGCGTGTGGCCTATGTTGCCCTTCACCGAACCGATGCCGACGAGGCGGCCGCCAGCGCGGTGCTCGCCCCATATCTTCTGTATGGCGGCGACCTCGCGCGCCTCCGGCTCGGGCACTCCGGAGCCGTCGGCCTCGACAAGGCCGATCGTGCCCGGCTCGATGCCTGGCCTGTGCAGGGCCTGTGAAAGTATCACCGAGCCATCCCCCTCGGGGTTGTGCCCGATGGCCACGGAACGAATGAGCGCATAGATCCTGTCGCGGTCGCGCAACGCGTCCTCGCGGCGCTTCAGCACGAAAAACGCCCCGCCCTCGCCAGGGATCGTGCCGTCCGCATCCTGCGAGAACGGCGCGAGCGACGGGCGCGTGGTGAAGCGCGTCACGCCGGAAAGCCCTTCCAGGTATGCGCGGCCGACAGGGGAGGTGATCGCGCCGGCCAGGGCGACATCGGCATCGCCGGAACGCAGATCGCGCACCGCCTCCATGATGGCCGCCGCGCCGGTCAGGTTGCCGGCGTCGAGGATCGTGGCGGCGCCGGAAAACGAGCATTCGCGGGCGATCCACGAGACGAAGCGGAAACCGCTGCCCAGCAGGAAGGATGCGGCGTTCGGCGTCGGCAGCGACTCGACCAGTTTCGCCTTCACCTCGTCGAGCGCGCTGTCTGGCGCGTTCGGCAGGAAGCGGTGCAGGATGTCGATCGTCTGGTCGAGGAAGGCCGTGTGCTGCAGCCAGTTCACTGTGGAGGCGTTGAACGGCGGCGCGTATCCCAGGCGGACGGAACCGCGCAGCATTTCTCGCGAATGCGGACGTATCGAGGCGTCGCCGAGCGCGTCGAAGGCGAGCTGCGTGGCGAAGTAGAGATCCTGGTTTTCGCCCGCATTGATCTGGCGCGGGAAGTTCTGCATGGCCTGGACGCAGCTGAAAAGATCGCCCAGCTGCCCAAGCCGCGTGGGATACGGCTTGTCGAATAAGCGTTTCGCGCCGTATGGCAGTTCGCAGTCGGGACCGGGCACGGAAAGCATGGACCTGCCCGCAACGACCGCGTTCCACAGCGCGCCGGGACTGGCGCACCCTGCGAAGCGGCAGCTCATGCCCACTATCGCTATCGCACTATCCATAGCCCTGTCGCACCGATATGCGACCTACTTCTTGCTGCGGAGGGTCATGACATTGACGGCGTTGAGTCCATAGCCAACGACCAGCAGCGCAGCGACGCCGGCCAGCCCCCAGTTGCGGAAGACCGGCAGAGCCACCTGGTTTCCGACGAGGCCGGCCACGCCCCAGGCCGAAAGCGCCGCGCCGTGTATCTTCGAGATGTTCGTCATCCCGTAGTGGTCGGCCAGCACGGCCGGCAGCACCGAGAAGCCCGCGCCGTAGCAGGCGGGCACCACGACGAGCGCGAGCGCCAGCAGGACGGGCGCGAACGAACACGCCATCACGCCCACCGAAATGCCGAGGATGATCAGCAGGATGTCCACGCGGCGGGCCAGGCGGTCCGACCACCAAGCGAAGAAGAAGCGCCCGGCGCCGTTCATCAGTCCCATGAGCGTGAGGACGAGCGTGGAAAAGCCGTCGGAATACGCCGGTATGGTGGCCATGAGCTGCTTGGCGAGCGGGATGAGGCAGAGCCCGCACGAGATGTTGAGGAACATGAAGAGCCAGACGCGAAGGAACCATGTGTTGCGCGCCAGCGCGAGGTAGGAGAATTCAAGCGTCGGCAGAGTGTGCGCGAACGTCTGCTGGACGGCCTTCGGCTTGCGCAGTATCATGGCCGAGAGAGCCATCGGGACGGCGTAGAAGAGAGCGAAGACCACGAACGCGTTCGCTATGCTGAACACCTCGAAGCCCTCGAAGCGCAGCGTGAACAGCCGCGAGGAGAAGCCGAAGCCCTTGTAGAGGAGCGTGCAGAGCGACGAGCCTAGGCCGAACGAAATGATCGGCACGGCGGCGGCGATCGCCTTGGCGTTCGGGAACCAGAGCATCATGGTCTTGACCGGCGAGATGTAGATGATGCCCGTGCCCGTGCCCAGCAGAGCGCCGTAGCCGAAGTATATGAGCGCGAGCGACTTCATCCTGACGCCGAGCGACGTGAGCAGCAGACCGCCGATGAACAGCCCCGTGCCGATCAGCGTGGAGAGGCGGATGTTGCGCTCGACGATCTTGCCGAAGAACGCCGCCCCCATTCCCAGGAAGAAAATGCCGAGCGAGAAGGCGAACTGCACCTGTGCGCGGAGGTTCACGGCGGACTCGGCGTCAGGCGCGATGGCGCGGGCGATCGGGTCCGAGAAGACCGTGAAGGCGTAGATCTGCCCGACGGAGACCGCGAGCAGGAAAGCCGGAACGACGGCGTGGACTATTCGTCTGGTGGATACTGACATGCTCATAGTTTCGTCGATGCGTCTGCGATGGCCCTGCATACCGCACGGCTGGTGATGGTGGCGGAGGTTATGGCGTCGATGTCGCCGCCGTCCTTTCTGACGCGGAGCGCAGTGCCGTCCTTGCCGGCGAACTGCCCCGCGAACTCATGAGAATTGAGCTTCATGCCGAGGCCCGGGGTTTCGGCGGCGGAGAGGGTCTTGTAGCAGACGACCGTCTTCTTGTCGGCCTCGAAGCCGACCATGAGGACTATGTCGCCGCCGTAGCCGCCCGCGTCGCTTCCCTCGACGGCGTAGCCGACCGCCCGGCCTTCGGCGTCGCGGCCCACGAAGACGTCGCCCTGGCGCTCTACCGTGGCCACGGCGGCGGGCATCACCGCCCTGGCGGCGTCTTGCGTCTTCTTGACAAGCATCGTCCTGATCGGCTCCGCCGTGAGCCTGTTGACGAACGCGAGCACGCCCGCGCACACGCCTGCGATGAGGGTGAGGCTCGCCACGAGTGAGATGATCTTCTTCATGATTGTTTGGTTTGAGGTTGTTGTGATTGCCGCCCGGGCTTGGGTAGCGCCGGCTATTTCGCGCCGAACGGCCTGGGCTGCGTCCAGCGGTTTACGAGCGGGCAGATCGCGTTCATGATGAGGATGGCGAAGGAGCAGCCCTCCGGGTAGCCGCCGAACTGCCTGATGAGCATGCAGAGCAATCCGCATCCGAAGCCGAAGACCAGCTTGCCCTTGGCGGTAATCGGAGAGGTGACGTAGTCGGTGGCCATGAAGCACGCGCCCAGCATCACGCCGCCCGTGAGCACCTCGACGTGCGCAGGAGCGCGGCCGGAGACGAGCGCGTAGATCGCCACGGTGGCGATGAAGGCGGCGGGTATGTGCCAGGTGATCACCTTGCGCCACAGCAGGTAGGCCGCGCCGAGCGCCAGCGCAATCGCGGAGACTTCGCCTATGCAGCCCGGCATGTCGCCGATCAGCAGGTTCCAGAGAGGCGGCACCTGGTCGAGCTGGCCGGCCTTGACGAAGGCGAGCGGCGTGGCGGTGGTCACGGCGTCCACGCCGCAGGCCGCCTGTGCGCGGCAGCAGCGCGAAACCGGCGCGAGCCAAGTGGTCATCGGGCCGGTGAACGAGATGAGCATGAAGGCGCGCGCGGCCAGCGCCGGGTTGAACGGGTTCATGCCCAGGCCGCCGAACACCTGCTTCGCCACGGCGATCGCGAACACCGAGCCGACCATCGCCATCCACAGCGGGATGCCGGCCGGCAGGTTGAGCGCGAGCAGCAGCCCCGTCAGCGCGGCGGAAAGGTCGCCGACCGTCGATTCGCGCCCCATGGCCATCCGGCACAGCGCCTCGGTCGTCACGCACGTCGCCACGCACACCAGGATGGTCCAGACCGCCGGCATCCCGAAGAACCAGACGCCGGCCAGGGTCGTAGGCAAGAGGGCGACGATGACGTCGAGCATGATCCTGCTCACGCTCGATCTGGCGTGGGCGTGCGGGGAACTGGAAAGCACGTAGTGGTTCTCGGCTGTCTTCGGCTTCATGTCACTTCGCCTCCTTCTTTGCGGCGCCGTCCGACGCCTTCGCGGCCGCGGCGGCCGCCCTTTCCGCCGCGATGCGCGCGCGGATGGAGTTCTTCGCCTTCCGGCAGAACTGCGTGATGGCGCGGTAGGCCGGGCATCCGAACGAGCAGGCGCCGCACTCTATGCAGTCCATCACGTGCGCATCCTCGGCCGTTTTCACGTCGTCGACCTCCATTGCCTTGGAGATTTCCGCCGGGTTGAGGTTCATCGGGCACGCGCGGAGGCACCGTCCGCAGTTGATGCAGGCCTGCGACGAATACTGGAACACCCTGCGCCTCGAAAGGAAGAGCAGGCCGGACGTGGTCTTCGTGGTGCCGATGTCCAGGCTGGAGACGGCGAAGCCCATCATCGTGCCGCCGGAAATCACCTTCGCCGGACGCTCTGTGGCGCCACCGCAGAACTCCAGCAGGTCGGCGTAGCGCGTGCCGCTCGGCGCCAGCACGTTCTTCGGCGTCGCCACGGCGTCGCCAGAGACGGTGGTCACGCGCTCCAGCAGCGGTTCGCCCAGTTCCACGGCGTCGGCTATGGCGGCGACGGTGCCGACGTTCTCCACCACGCACCCCACGTCTATGGGCAGGGCGGGCGGCTCCGGCACGACCCGTCCGACGGTGGCGTATATCTGGTGCTTCTCGCTGCCCTGCGGATACAGGACCGGCAGCACGACGATTTCGACGTTGCCTTCGATGTCGGCGAACGCGGCCTCCATGGCGGCGATCGCCTCCGGCTTGTTCGCTTCGATGGCGATGCGCACGGCCGGCAACCCCAGCACCTTGCGCATGATCTCAACGCCCAGGCGGATGCGGGGCGCGCGCTCCAGCATCACGCGGTAGTCCGCCGTGAGATACGGTTCGCACTCCGCGCCGTTGAGGACGAGGTATTCGCAGCGCTTGCCGGGCGGCGGATTGAGCTTCACCGCCGTCGGGAAGCCGGCGCCGCCCATTCCGCATATGCCCGCCTCCTCGATGCGGCCGAGCAGCTCCTCGCGCGTGGCGGAGCTCCAGTCCATCGGCGCGAGGACGGGCGGCGGCGGCGCGTCTTCCGGCAGCGACGCGGTCGTGTCGATCAGCACGGCGTCGGCCATGGCGCCTGCCGCGCCCACGCGCTTCTCCACCGCCTTGACCTTGCCGTCCGCCGGAGAGCGGACGCAGACCGATATGAAGCCCGCCTTCTCGCCGATCACCTGGCCGCGCCTGACGAAATCCCCCGCCTTGACGAGGCATCTGGCCGGCGCGCCGAGGTGCTGGCTCATGGAGACCGCCAGCTCTTTCGGGAGCGGCAGTCGCTCGATCGCGCCGTCCCTCGCCAGCTCCTTGTTGTAGTCTGGATGGACGCCCCCCTTGAACTTGAACTTGCTCTTTACTGTCTTCATGAATTGTGGAATTGTGGTTTGCTGCCTTCGTTGCCGCGTCCCCTCAGTGCCCCGTCTCGAAGTGCGGGTCCTCGGCCATGCACTTGGCGGGGCACTTCGCGACGATCGAGGGGTCGGTGGGCGGGTTGTCGTAATTGACTTTCGCGAGGAAGCCGTCGAAGGTGAAGTGGCCCGCCTCCTTGCCGCCCGAGTTCTTCTCGCAGAGGTGGCAGCCCATGCAGCCGACGCCGCAGACCTTGCGGACTTCCGGGCCGCGGACAGGGTTGTTGCACAGCACGTGGATGGTGGCGGAGGCCGGCACCAGTTCTATCAAATGCTTCGGGCAGGCCTTTACGCACTTGCCGCAGCCGATGCACAGGCGCTTATCGACCTTGGCGAGTCCGTCGCTCACCGAAATAGCGTTCTTCGGGCAGACGTTGGCGCACGCGCCGTAGCCGAGGCAGCCGAACCGGCAACCCTTGTCGCCCCCGGCGGTCGCCGCCGCGGTCGCGCAGTCGCAGATGCCGTTGTAGTCGCCCAGGCGTATGGATTCGCTGCGGGTGCCGCAGCACTTGACGAGCGCCACGCGCCTTTCCGTCGCGGTGGCCTCCACGCCGAGGATCTTGGCCACTGCGGCGGCGCAGGCCTCTCCGCCGGCGGCGCAGGCTCCGTTAGGCGCCGTGCCCTCGACGAGCGCACGGGCGTAGGCGTCGCATCCGGCGAAGCCGCAGCCTCCGCAGTTCGCGCCGGGCAGCACGGCCGTCACCATGCCGATGCGCGGATCTTCCTTGACTGCCAGGTACTTGTCGGCCAGGGCGAGCGAGACAGCCGCCACAAGGCCGATTCCAGCTATGCACACTATCGCGATGATCATAAGGAGTCTGAAGAGGTGAGAGGGATGGGGGGGATGGGAGGGGGCGGTGGGACGCGCTCAGTACGGAAGCTTGACGAGACCGGAGAAGCCCATGAACGCGAGGGAGAGCAGTCCGCCGGTCACAAGCGCCAACGCGATGCCGCGGAAGCAGCGCGGCGGGTCGGCGTGCGCGAGTTTCTCGCGGATGCCGGAGAATATCACCAGAGCGAAACCGAAGCCCAGCGCCGCGGAAAACGAGAAGAACACCGCTTCGAAAAAGCCGGTCCCCTGCTTGCAGTTGATCTCCGCCGCGCCCAGCACAGCGCAGTTCGTCGTGATCAGAGGCAGGAAGATGCCGAGCGCGGCGTGCAGCGGCGGCAGGAAACGCTTCATCGCTATGTCGATGAACTGCACGAGCGACGCAATGACGAGGATGAACGCCAGCGTGTGGATGTAGCCGAGGTTGTTGGGCGCCAGCAGCCAATGGTCCAGGCACCACGTCACGGCGGAGGCTATGGTCATCACGAACACCACCGCGCCGGACATCCCGAGCGCCGTTTCAGTCTTCTTGGACACGCCAAGGAACGGGCAGCAGCCCAGAAAGCGGCTGAGCACGAAGTTGTTGACGAGCACGGCGCCAACTAGTATCATCAGATAATAACTCATAGCGCGCATATTATACCATTTCTGCTTCTCGCATTCAACTGCCACTATGCGCCATTGTTCGCCGCGGCAACGGACGCCAAATGACGCCTAACCACCAATTTCATGCCGTTTATGCGTCATTTCTGGCCGCTTAGGCGCAAATCCGTCTTTCGTTGGTCTGCGCAGCCGTCCTCTGGGGGCCTCCACCTTCAGCCTCCCGGCCACCCCCCTTCCGCGCCCTTGCGACGCCGCAAGCCATCGCGACCGCCTTCCAAAGTCGTTCCAACGACCTGCTAAGCCCAATGGAACGACTTGCTAAACTCAATTCAATGGAACGACTTTGCCAACTCAATGGAACGACTTGGCAAGGTCAATGGAACGACTTGCCCTTTCCAAAGGGAGGGGAAGGCCCCTGCCCAAGGCCCTCGCGGCAGACCAGACGAAAGGAGCGGAAATGCGACAAAAGGCAACACAAACGCAAAATGCCCCTTGATTTCGCCAAGGACAATTTGGTATAATATGCGCCTACTTCACCGCAAAGAAGATAGAAAGGCAGAAAATAATGGGTACAGGTCGTACACTACGCAAGGAATCTCACGTCCGTCCGTGCAAGACACCGGCAGGCAAGGCGAACAAGAACGCGGCGCAGCGCCGCCGTCTCGTCAAGTTCGGGATGAAGGAGGAGGATGTGAAGGTGATGGGAGACGAGGAGGTGCGCGTGCTTGTGCAGCGTCCGACCGTAGTCAAGAAACTCGTCGCCAGGCAGCAGGCCTAATGCACAAGGTCAGTTGTGCGCTGGACGAGCGCTACGTGAATCCCCTCTTCGAGGTATTCGATGGAGGGGATTTGGTTTTGTCGAGCTACCGCGACGTCGAGTCCCCGCTGACGGAGGTGCAGATATACTTCCCGGAAGCGGAAAAGATCGACGAGGCCAAGGCGGCGCTCGCGACAGCGCTCGGCATCGTCGGGGCGTCGGCGGAAATTCGCGTCGGCGAACTGCCCGACGAGGATTGGCGCCTGGCGTATCGCCGCCACTTCACGACGGAAAGGATCGGGCGCCGGCTTATCGTGCATCCTCCGTGGGAGCCGATGCCGCAGGACGGCGTGGTGGTCACGCTCGATCCTGGGCTGGCGTTCGGCACCGGCAAACACGAGACCACGCGCGCCTGCCTCGAATACATCGACGAACTTTCAGGCGAAGGCGGCAGTTTCCTGGACATGGGTTGCGGCTCCGGCATACTGTCGATTTCCGCCGCCCTCCTCGGCTTCGGCCCGGTCGAAGGGTTTGACGTCGATGAAGAGGCGGTGCAGGCCTCGCGCGAAAACGCCGCGCTCAACGCCGCCGCCGCCGAATACCGCCGCTTCGCGCTAGGACGCCCCGGCAATCCCGCGCCGGTGCGCAAGTTCGACCTCGTGGCCGCGAACATCCTCGGCCCGCTGCTCATCCGCTTCGCCGACGAGATCGCGCCATACGTCGGCGGGCGGCTGATCGTATCCGGCATTCTGACACCGCTCTACCAGGACGTGCTGGCGGCATACTCCGCGCACGGCCTCTCGGAAACATCGCGCCGAATATACGGCGAATGGACCACCGGACTGCTGGAACGCAGACGGCAACGCGGCAATCCCGCAACCACTTGACGATGGCGATGCACAACCCAAAACCGCAGATCCTGCCGTCGCTGCTCGGCGCGGACTACGGGCGCCTGGCGGCGGAGATACTGCGCGCGCAGGACGCCGGTGCCGACGCCCTGCACATCGACATAATGGATCCGCATTTCGTCCCCAACCTTTCCTTCGGCCCCGACATCGTGGCGCTGGCGCGCCGCGTCGCCCCCGGTTTCTACCGCAACGTGCACCTGATGATGTCGCGGCCGGACGCCTTCCTGGAGCGTTTCGCCGAAGCCGGCGCACAGACCCTGCAGATACACGTCGAAGCGGACTGCGACAAGTCCGCCGCGCTGCGCAGGATCCGTTCTCTCGGCATGAAGCCCGCCATCGTCCTGAACCCGGAGACGCCGGTCTCCGCCGTCGAGCCGTTCCTGCCCGACGCGGACGAAATACTGGTCATGACGGTGCATCCGGGCTACGGCGGCCAGAAGTTCCTGGCAGACTGCCTGGAGAAGACACGCTGGCTGCGCAAAAGGCTGCCGTCGGCGGACATAATGGTCGATGGCGGAGTGAACGGAGAAACCGCAATCCTTGCGGCGAAGGCAGGCGTGAACCAACTCGTCTCCGGCAGCTACCTCTTCCGCCAGAGCGACATGGCCGCGGAAATACGACGGCTCAAGGACGCGCTTGACGGGCTCGCCCGGACGGCGGTCTGAAGCCGCCGCGCCGCCTCACGACTGCTTCTCGCCCCTGGGACGCGCCTTCAGGAAAATGCGCAGCGGCGCCCCTTCCAGACCGAAGCGGGCGCGTATCGCCTTCTCCAGATAGCTCATGTACGCCGGGGTGACCAGTTTCGGGTCGTTGACGAAAATGCGGATCGTCTGCGGGTTTGTCGAGACCTGCAAGGCGTAGTAGATTTTCAGCCGCCGTCCCTTGAACATCGGCGAGAGGGTCTTCTTGGCGGCGATTTCGAGCGTCCTGTTCAGCATGCCGGTCGGCAGACGCATCGATGCGGAAGCCGCAGCCGCGTCTATCGCGTCGATCGTCCGGCGGATGTTGTAGCCGGACTTGTTGGAACAGAACACGATCGGCGCAAAGTTGAGGAACGGGAGCATCTGGCGCATGGCGGAGGCGGCCTCCTTCTCGTCCATCCCCTGCTCCTGCGCGAGATCCCACTTGTTCATGAGAACGACGCACGCCTTGTTGGCCTCCAGAACCTTGCCGGCGATCCGCTTGTCCTGCATCGTCGGCCCAAGGGCGCTCTCCATCACGATCAGCACCACGTCCGCCTCCTCTATCGCCTGCTCGGAGCGGAACAGCGAGAAATTGTCGACGCTGGTCTTGGACATCTTCGTGTGCGGCTTCATGCCTGCGGTGTCGACGAGCATGTAGCGCCGCGCCTCCGGGCCGGAGCCGATGGCGAACGGTATCTCCACCGCGTCTCTCGTCGTGCCGGGGATTTCGGAGACTATTACGCGGGGCGCGTTCAGCAGGCGATTGACGTACGACGACTTCCCAGCGTTGGGGCGGCCGACGATGGCGACGCGCAGCGCGCGCGCCGCGCTCGCGTCCTCCTCCGCCGGCGGCAGATGCGCGACCACGCGCTCCAGCAGCGCCGCCACTCCCCTTCCGTGCTCGGCGGAGACGGCAAGCACGGGCAGGCCGAAACGCTCGAACTCCGCCGCGTTCGCGTCGTCCGTCTCGAGGTCGCACTTGTTCGCCGCAATCATGCACGGCACGCCGGACTCGCGGACACGCGCAATCACCTCGGCGTCAAGCGGAGTGACGCCCTCGCGGGCGTCCACAACCACCACGCAAACGGCGGAGTCCTCGACCGCCACCGCCGCCTGGGCGCGCGTCTCGTCGTCCAGCGGGTCGCGCGTGACGCGGCGGTCGAAGGCGATGCCGCCGGTATCGACTAGCATCACCCTGCGGCCAAGCATCTCCACCTCGCGCGTTACGCGATCGCGCGTCACGCCTGGCTGGTCGAAGACGATCGCGACGCGCTTCTTCGCGATCCTGTTGAAGAGAGCGCTCTTGCCCGTGTTGGGCCTTCCTACGAGAGAGACAACGTTCATTGCCTGACGATCCTTTCCACGCGAGAGCCGAGAGAGCAGATGATGTCGTAGGCGTGCGTGCCTTTGAGCGCCGCCCAGTCGTCCGGCGTTATCGTCTCCGCGCCGCTCGCGCCCAGGCACACCACCTCGTCGCCCGGCGCCACGCCGGGCACGCGCGAAACGTCCACCGTGGTGTAGTCCATGGATATCCTGCCGATCACCGGGCAGCGGACGCCCTTGATCAGCACGTGCCCCCGGTTGGTGAGCGCGAGCGGCAGGCCATCGGCGTATCCGGCGGATACGGTCGCCACGCGCGTCTGTTCGCGCAGGCACCAGGTGCGCCCGTAGCCGAGGGTCGTACCCGGCCTGAGCGTCCGCACCTGCGCCACGCGGGTCTTGAGGGTGAGCACAGGCTCGACGGCGAGCGCGCGGCGGCCGTTAGGGTCAAACGAACCGTGCAGGTTGATGCCAGTGCGCACGACGTTGAACGGCGGCTTCGCGCATTCGGGGAAGTTGTTCATGGCGTCCGACGCCGCCATGTGGACTTTGCGGAAGCGGAAGCCTTCCTTGCCCAGCACGGCCACAAGGGCCTTGAAGCGTGCGATCTGCTCCTTGGTGAACGGGTCGTGCGGGTCGTAGGCCATCGGGCAGTGCGTGAATATCCCTTCGCAGTCCAGGCGAGGCAGCGCGGCGACGGCGCGCACGACGTCCGGCGCATCCTCCGCCACGATCCCGAGTCTCCCCATGCCGGTGTCGATCTTGAAGTGGACGCGCGCGGTGCGGCGGAGGCGGCGGGCCGCGTCGCTGACCGCCTTCGCCGTCTCGAAGTCCGTCACCGGCAATATCACGCCCGCCTTCACCATGTCGTGGATTTCGTCGGGCAGGATCGACGAAAGGATCTGCACGTCCGCCGCAAAGCCGCCGTCTTTCAGGACTTTCAGCAGTTCCATGGCCTCGTATGGCTCGGCGACGCCGAACATCCCGCAGCCGGCGCCAGCCAGCGCCCGCGCATACGCCCCCACGCCAAGCCCGTATGCGTTTGCCTTCAGGACGCACAGCACCCTGGCGGGGCGGACCTTGAACGCGATCTTCTCGTAGTTGCGCACCAGCGCGCCGAGATCGATCTCCACTCTTACTCTTCTTGTCATTCTGTCGGTTGGTAGATGGTGGTTTGCAGATGGCGGGCGGCAGTCGTTCCCGTCCCGCGGCTCCTGGCTTCTAACTCCTGACCTCGAACGTCCTTCCGCACATGTGGCAGGTGACGGCGACCGAGGGCGGCATCGCCTTGCGCTCCTCCGGGGAAAGCGCGGCCAGCATCGCCGCCGCCCTCTCCGGCGAACAACGGCACGCGAACGACAGCGGCGTCGTCCGCTTCAGTTCCGCGTTGGGGCAGCCGAGCTTGCGCAGGATGTTCCTCGAAGCGCCGGCGAGCTTCAGCCCGCGCGGAACAAGCGCCGAAGCGCGCGGCACGGCGGAGTCCGGCATGGCCTCGACGAGCACGCCCCTGGCTTCGAGCACTTCGACGGAGTCGGAGACGGCGGCCTCGACCCGGATTTCCGCGTTGCGCTGCAGCGACTGCGTGAGGTAGCCGCCGAGAGTGGCGGCCACGCCCTGCGATATTATCCGGCCTGGCACGGAGCGTGTCGCCTGATATTGGCGCTCGCCGACGATGCGGCGGGGATCGAACACGCCAAGCCCGTCAAACTCGTCCAGCGTCTTCTTCTCGGTGTAGCCGCGCAGCGTCCCCGCGGCAGTGCATTCCACCGTGACGCCACCCAGCGGGCCGGAACATTTCATCTGGAGGATCAGCGTCTCGTCCTCCTCCGACATCTCCGCGCCGAGCAGCGCGGCGGCGGCCAGGTGCTCCGCCAGAAAATGGGCGCTGGCCGGGCCGCAGAGATGCCCGGCGGCGAGCCGCTGCGCCGCGTCCGTCACGTCCGCTATCGTCACCTTGACGCGCGTGGCGGCGTCATACCATTCCTCTCTCGCGTCCCTCACTCAAACTCCTCCTTGACGAAATCCACCAAAGCCTTCTGCCATGTCGGCGTGCGGTAGCCCAGCACGTTGAGGACGCTCTTCTTCAGAGCGGCGCAGCGCGGCTGCGGCGTTGCGCCGCGGCAGGGCTTGAGCGCGTCGCCCGGGGCCAGCGCTCGCGGGAACCTGCCGCCCAGCAGGCGTTTCAACTCCAGCGCCCATTCGTATGGCGAGCACTGGTCTTCGCAAGTGGCGTGGACTATGCCGGCGACGTGCGGCCGCGCCAGCAGGAACGCGACCACGTCGGCCACGGTCTCCGCCGAAGTCGGGTTGCCGCGCAGGCCGTCCGCCACGCGCAAAGGCTCGCCGTCCGTGGCCCCCGCCGCCGCAAGCTCGTGGACGAAGCTCGGCCCGCCCGCGCCATACAACCATTCCGTGCGGACGACGACGCTGTCCGGGTGGAGCATCGAGACCATCTGTTCGCCCGCGAACATCGACATTCCGAAGACCGTGCGCGGGCGCGGCAGATCCGTCTCGCTCCACGCCCAAGGTTCGCGCGGCGGTTCGCCGGAGAACACGAAGCCCGTGGAGACGGCGAACAGCCGCGCGCCCGCCGCCTTCGCGGCGAGGGCCACGTTGCGCGCGCCGTCCTCGTTGCGCAGGAAGGCGCGGTCGCGCTCCGTCTCGCACTCGTCGAGATCGGTCATGGCGGCGCAGTGTATCACGACATCCGGCGACGCGTCAAGGGTTCTGGCGAGGAAGCCGTCGTCGTCCGCGACGTCCCATTCCGGGAAGTCCGCAGCGAGGATTTCGTGCTCCGCGAGCCGTCTTGCGAGGGTCCTGCCCAGCATCCCTCCCGCATCTGTAAGCAGTATCTTCATCAGCCGATCTTCACTCTCCGGCCATCCACCTCGTATGCGCCGGAGGCTATGATGCGCAGGGCCTCCGGGTAGGCGAGGTGCTCCTGCACTTGTATGCGGGCGTGGAGGGTTTCCGGCGTATCGTCCTCCAGCACAGGCACGGCGCGCTGCACGATGATCGGCCCGGAATCCGTGCCGGCATCGACGAAATGGACCGTCACCCCCGCCACCTTGCAGCCGTAGTCGAGCGCCTGCTTCCAGGAATGGACGCCCGGGAAGGCCGGGAGCAGCGCCGGGTGGATGTTCACGACCCGGTTGGGGAACGCCGCCAGCAGCTTGGGCTTGACGATGCGCATGAAACCGGCCAGCGCCACGGTATCGACCCCTTCCTCCTTTAATATGCGTATGCACTCGTCCTCAGCCGCGCCCTCGAGCTTCGTCTTCCACGGCGCGCAGTCCAAATAGCGGCACGGGATGCCGTGCCGACGGGCACGTTCGAGTATCCTGGCGTCCGGCACGTCGGCGAGGACGATGCAGACTTCTGCGTCCAGAGTGCCGGATGCGATGGCATCCACTATCGACTGCATGTTCGAGCCAGCGCCCGAACCGAGAACACCGAGATGAAGTTTCATGGTCTGAGAAAGTTGGATGGCGAGGTCAAATAGGGGCGACGCGCACGGTGAGGTTCCGCTGGGCGACTACGCGCACTTCGCTGCCTTCGGCCAGCGGCGCGTCGCTTTCCGCGGACCACTCGGCGTCGCCCAACATCACGCGTCCCGGCTTCGGCGGCTCTATAGCCGCCGTCACCACGCCCGCGCGACCGACGAAATCTGAGTCGAAGTTCTCGTCGCTGACGCTTTTCGCGCCGGCGAACACGCCCTTCAGCCAACGCCGCAGGACGGCGAGATAGAGTATCGAGAAGGCCGAGAAGGCCACCATCTGCCACGTCGGCGAGAGCATTTCGCCAAGCGCGAAGCGGCACAAGCCGACCGAAGCGGCGGCCAGTCCGAAGAAGAAAAGCACGAAGCCTGGCGCGAGCAGCTCCAGCAGCATCATCGCCGCACCGGCGTACATCCACATCCATGCGCAAGTCATCATCTTGGGCTCTCCTTTATGTCTATCACCTGTGCACCGGGCACTGCGGAAACGATACCGTTGATCAGTTCGTCGTTCAATATGGCGCTGCGCCCCATGGCTGGTTTGGGTGGTTGAGGCGGCTGGGCGGGTTGAGGAGGCCGAGCTGGCCGGTCGGGTTCGACGGGTCGCGAAGGCTGCGGCAGCGGCGGAGGCTGAGGGACGCTCCGGGGCGGGCTGGGAGGATCGCCCTTCACGACCTCCTCGACCCTCTCGATCCTCTCCGCTTTCCCGTCGCCGTCGCGCAAGGCTCTGACGGCGCGCATCAACTCTTCCACGGTGGCGGTGGTGGCGATGCGGCTGGCCCGCAGCAGCGACATCTCTATGAGCGTACGCGGACTCAGGACGCGGCGCAGCTTGTCCTCCATGTCCGCCAGCAGGTCGCAAATGCGGAACACCCGCCCCGGCCCGGCGAGCTTCGCCTGCTCCGTGAGGACGGCGATCTGGTCGCCCGTGGCCTCCAGGCATTTCGAGTCGGCGCCGAGCGCCTGCAGCACTACGAGGTTTCTGAAATGGCCCGTGAGTTCGGCCACGACACGCCGCATGTTCTTGCCGGCGGAGTCGAAGAGGTCGATCTTGGACAGTATTTCCGCGGCGTCGCCGGCCAGTATGGCGCCCGCCAGCCCCTCCAAAGCACTGCGCGAAACCAGCCCGAACACGCCAAGAGCATCCTCTTCCGTCACCTTGTCGCCCTTGAAGGCGACAAGCTGGTCGAGCGAAGAAAGCGCGTCGCGCATCCCGCCGTCCGCGCCGCGCGCTATCGCCAACAGGGCGTCCTCCTCCGCGTCGATGCCCTCCAACGAGCAGATGTGCTTGAGTCTGCCCACTATCTCGTGGGTCTGTATGCGGCGGAGGTCGAAGCGCTGGCAGCGCGAGACGATCGTCGCCAGCACCTTGTCGCCTTCTGTGGTGGCGAAGACGAAACGCGCCCACGGCGGCGGCTCTTCGAGCGTCTTCAGCAGCGCGTTCCAGG
Organism: uncultured Verrucomicrobiota bacterium; assembly: GCA_946615875.1. Lineage (GTDB taxonomy): Bacteria > Verrucomicrobiota > Kiritimatiellia > RFP12 > UBA1067 > UBA1067. Next base: position 18,510 of record CAMOIK010000011.1, read on the forward strand.
CGGACGCCGAGAGCATGTGGCACTCGTCGATGATGAAGATCCGGTATTTCGCCGACGTCGGGCGGAACTGCACGGCTTCGATTATCGGCTTCACGTCCTCCACCTTGTTGTGGCTCGCGGCGTCCAGCTCCACCACGTCGATGGACCGGCCAGCCGCGATCTCGGTGCAGTTCGGGCACTTCCCGCACGGCTCGGCTCCGTTCGGCGAAGTGCAGTTGAGCGCCTTCGCGAATATGCGCGACATCGTCGTCTTGCCGATTCCGCGAGGGCCTATGAACAGGTAGGCGTTGGCGATGCGCCCCGACTCGATGGCGTGCCGCAGCGTCTTCACGACGTGCTCCTGCCCCACGACGTCCGCAAACGTCATGGGACGGTATTTCAACGGCAGCGCAATGTGTGTTTTCTCTGACATCCGCCCCATATTATACCATATTTTTCGTGCTCCGTGCCAATCGGCCTGGCTTCCTCGCGCCAACACGCGCCGACCGCCACGGTTGGCCATGCGGCAAGTCAATATATGGACAGGCGCGAGTGAATATATGGACAGGCGGCACGCGCAAGTTTTCGCAAAAGCCCGGCCACAGGGCAGAGAAAAT